>SVHQ01000056.1 GCA_015055785.1 Clostridiales bacterium
GTGGACGTTGCAAAAGGCAGACAGCAAGCGAAGCTTTACGCCGACCTTTTGGAAAAGAAATACGGGCGCAGACCTATCATTTTCCTTTCCAACGGTTTCGATACGCGTATTTGGAACGACAAATATTATCCCGAACGCAAGGTTGCGTCCGTCTACTCCAAGCGTGATTTAGAAAAGCTGTTCAACCTGCGCGCTATGCGGACTACGCTCAAAAACGTGATGGTGGACAAGCATATTGCAGGGCGTTATTATCAAGAAGCTGCTATCAAAGCGGTTTGTGAAGCGTTCGATAAAAAGAATCGCCGTAAAGCGTTGCTTGTTATGGCAACGGGTTCGGGAAAAACGCGTACGGTTATTGCGCTTTGTAAGGTTCTTCTCGACCATGGGTGGGTCAAAAACATTTTATTCCTTGCGGATAGAAACTCGCTTGTGTTGCAAGCAAAGCGTGCATTTGTCAATATGTTGCCCGATTTGTCGGTTAGCAATCTCTGCGAAGACAAGGAAAATCTTGACGCGCGCTGTGTATTTTCCACCTATCAAACGATGATGAATTGTATCGACACGGTAAAAGACGAAAACGAGAAAAAATTGTTCACCGTCGGGCATTTTGATTTGGTTATCGTAGACGAAGCGCACCGCTCCATTTACAACAAGTATAAAGACATCTTCACCTATTTCGACGCGCCCCTGGTAGGCTTAACCGCTACGCCCAAGGATGAAATTGACAAGAATACTTACGAGATTTTTGAGCTGGAAAACGGCGTTCCCACTTACGGTTACGAGCTGGCGCAAGCGGTTACCGACGGCTTTTTGGTGGACTTTACTTCCGTGGAAAGTAAGCTGAAATTTATCGAACAAGGTATCGTCTACGACGACCTGTCCGAAGAAGATAAAGAAGAGTACGAAAACACCTTTGAAAACGAAAACGGAGAACTGCCCGAACGTATCGCTTCATCGGCATTAAACGAATGGGTGTTCAACGAAGATACCATTCGTCAAGTGTTGCATATTTTGATGAACGACGGGCTTCGGATTGATTATGGCGAAACGCTCGGCAAAACGATTATCTTTGCAAAAAATCACGAACATGCGGAAAAAATCCACGAAATTTTTGGGAAAGAATATCCGCATTTGCCTGGGTATACCAAGGTTATCGACAACTATATGACCTATGCGCAAAGCGCGATTGACGAGTTTTCCGACCCGAAGAAATTACCGCAAATCGCTATTTCCGTCGATATGCTCGACACGGGCATCGACGTGCCTGAGGTGCTCAATCTCGTATTCTTCAAAAAGGTAATGAGTAAGGCGAAGTTTTGGCAAATGATTGGGCGCGGAACACGTCGATGCGATGGTTTGATGGACGGCAAAGATAAGGACAAGTTCTATATCTTCGATTTTTGCGGAAACTTTGAGTTTTTCCGTATGAATCAAGGCAAGCCTACCGCCAATCAAATTGCTTTGCAAGGTGCGATTTTCCGTTTGAAAGCGCAAATTGCGTTCAAATTGCAAGACCTTGCATACCAAACAACCGATTTGATTGCGTTCCGCAAAGAGCTTGTTGACGATATGGTTCGCAAGGCGCGGGAACTCAACAAAGAAAACTTTGCGGTTCGTCAGCATTTGCGGTACGTGGAGCAATATTCTAATCCCGAAAACTACACCGCTCTTACTTACGAGGATACGCTTTTGATGGCGGAAGAGCTCGCTCCGCTTATTATTCCCGACGAAGATGAAGCTTCGGCAATTCGTTTCGATGCTTTGATGTACGGAATTGAACTTGCGTATCTTGCAGGGAAGAAATATTCTCGCGCTCGCACCGACCTCTATAAAAAAGTCAGCGGTATCGCTAGCGTAGCGAATATTCCCGAAATTATGGTGCAATCGGAGTTTATCAATCAAATTTTGCATACAGATTATTTAGATACCGCAGGTATCAATGAATTTGAGCATATCCGTGAAAATCTCCGCGATTTGATGAAATATATTCCTAGAACAAGCGTGAAATACATCACGAATTTTGACGATGAAATTCTTTCCGTGGAATGGAATGAATCGGAGCTTGAAAACGACGACCTTCAAAACTATAAAGCAAAAGCCGAGTTTTATATTCGGCAACATCAAGACGAAGAAGTGATTGCAAAGTTAAAGAGTAATGTTCCTTTGACAGTTGATGACGTAAAAGCTCTTGAACGGATTTTGTGGGGAGAAGTCGGCAGTAAAACCGAATATGAAGCGGAATACGGTGAAAAGCCGTTGGGTGAGTTCGTGCGTGAAATTGTAGGGCTCGATATGGCGGCGGCAAAGGCTGCTTTTGCGGAATATTTGAACGACACAAATCTTGATGCGAGTCAAATCTATTTCGTCAATCAAATTATTGAGTATATCGTTCGCAATGGTATGATGAAAGATTTATCCGTCTTGCAAGAAGCTCCCTTTACGGATAGAGGAAGCATCGTGGAAGTATTCAAAGATATTTCCGTTTGGATTGGCATAAAACGAGTGATTGATCAAATCAATTCAAATGCGTTGGCGGCTTAATTTTTGGGTTCGAATCAATCCTCAAAAAATGGATAGGCATCTTTTTTATATCATTTTGACAAAGACGTATAATCCGAACCACTTTATCGTAACAGGTAACTGGTTCGGATTTACTTTTATTATTTCGAATACGCAACCATAAAGAAATGGCGGTTATCCACAAAGGATAGCCGCCATTTTGCGTATATAAAAGTGAAACGCGCTTATAATTTGATAAGGTTCTCTAAATAAAAAATATACCCGTATAGACGAATGTATTGACCTTTGGCGTTGGTATATATGCGAAGTTTATGGTATTTTGCACGGTCGGTTAAAATGTCGGAAACAGCGTAAATTTCGTTGCTATTTTCGTGAATAGTGGATTTTACTTCAAAGCCATTAAAAGCGTAAGAAAAGGCAGTTGAAAGGCCATTTTTACATATTTCTTTTTTAGTCATATACATACCCCTTTAGAAAAATAACGCTTTATACTTTACCTGTGCGCGAGTTCTTCTACGCCATACGGTAATGCGACTGATGTCAAGAAATTCTGCAATTTCATTACAAGTCATACCTGCCATATAGCAATCCAATACGGCGCGGTCACGAGGTTTAAGGTTAAGAAGCTCAATTTTGTTATCCACTTCCGTATAATCTTTTTCTTCGTAGTGGTCGATTTCCACTGAAAGGTTTTCCGCCAATGGGGAATCCAAATCACAGGAATAAATCATCTTTTTGTACATTCTTCCAATTTGACAAGAAACTAAATTGCAAGCGGCTTGTTTGATGGTAATAATTTTTTTATTTTTCATTGTGAATGTATCATCCAGACTCTTTCCGATAAAATCAAGCAAGAAACAAATAGCATTTTGTACAAGGTCATAGGCATCTGAAAAAGTATGCGTAAAATGATTGCAACCGTTTAAATCGTTTATTTGCCCTATATACAGCTTTTCCAAACTTCGTTGTGCATAGGAATAACGACGGCGCAAGAATTTTGAATGTCTAAATTCGGGCGTTTTTCTTTATGTGAGCGGTAGGAAGTAACTGAATAATTAGCGATAAATAAAAACAAAAAACAATTCCAGGGCACCATGTATGCGTTGAAATGGCTTTCTGTAACAAAGGTATAAAAAAACTCTAATAGCCTTTTTTATCGAATTTTCAAGGCGTATTAGAGCTTTTTTGATATTATTTATTTTTTAGGAATATAAATTTTAAATGCAGTGGCAACATCGCTATCCAAACCAGTCAAATCGGAGTTATCTGTTTTTCGAATATTGAATGCACGCATTGTCCATTCTCCCCACCAAGATTCATCGACAACAATTCTTGTGGTGGTGACTTCGGCGGGACGAGTATTAGCACTATTAACTTTAGAGTCAATCCAACCTTCAGGGCGATACGTCCAACCGTCGGCAATTTCAATAATCGACCCTACGGGGATTTCTGTTTTTGTAAAGGTCTGCGTTGCGAAGTATGCTTTGTAACTATCTCCCTTTTTCACCGCGGTAGGGTTGATAGGGAAAGCAGAATTATATTCAGCACTACCCGTCCAGTTAATCGTCAACAACTCATGTGTGTCCTCGATAGAAGGTTCGTCGGGTTGATCGGGTTCGGGTTTAGAAGTATTAAACATATCACGAATGGCGTCTTGTGCCGCTTGAATCGCTACGGCTTTTGTTGTCGCATCCACGTTATCGGGAGCATAAGTAACTTTATCCAAAGAAATGCCAGATAACTTACCGAAGAAAGCAAGGGCGGCGATATATCTTGCGTTATACGTTCCCGTACCCATGCTACCTTCATAGGCAAGGTGGAAACCATCGCGCGTAGCCGTATCGCCCAACACCGCACGAGCATTTTGGATTGCCGTACCGGTAGGGGAAACCATATCTATATTAGGATTCGTCAAGATTGTCGATGTCACAGCGGATACAATCGCGTTATACATTTGCATTTGATTGTTGCCATAATTGGAGAAGTTTGCATGGGTGGAGTCGCCTTCATAAGCCCAAGTCATATTCCAAACAATTTGCGCTGTAGGACATAAATCCGAATACAAATCAATTAGTTCTGGCAGAGGACTAAACGTATCTGCAAGACCGCTCTTGCCGCTTACCTGCTGGAAAGAAATATAATCCCAATTTTCAGATTTCACAGCGTCGGAATATTTATAATTCGTCGTGGTGGAATAAGCGCCTTTTTTCTCATTGTCCGTCATACGATAATCATATACGGCGGCGTCATGTTGCGCGTTGACGAGATGTGTTGTAAGTTCGCAACCGCCGATATGTAAATGTCCGATTGTTACGTTTTCCACGCCAGCACTGTTTGCAACCTTCCAAAGATAATAACTTGTATCGTCGGAGAAACTGTTGCCGACGAGCAAAATTTTCAATTCTCCGTCGTCGTTCCACGTCATATTTTGCGTGGGATTATTTGCAACGCCAAGCGTTAACCAAAATTCCCATTCACCGCTTGTATTCATTTTATATACTTTGAAATTTTTCGTATCGAGATACATATCCCCGATTTTACCCGAAAGATTGGATAAGGCAGGAGAGCCTTCGCCTGTAAACCACGTCGCGCCGTCCGTACCGTTTATACCGTCCTGACCATGTGTACCGTCTGTACCATTCGTACCGCCTTGGCTTTTAATATTGCCGCAAAGCAACCAGCCGTTTTTTGTCATTTCATAAATATTGTATGTAGAAGTATCCAACCATATATCGCCAACGTTACCTTTTGAAGAAGCCGTCGGGGCGGAATTATTTACAAGCCATGTTGCAGGTTGAGAACTAATTGCGCAGCCGCTTGTCAACGCCGTGCTTGTTACCATAAGAACAGAAAAGCATAAACAAATAATTTTTTTGAATATTTTTTTCATAACCAATTCTCCTTGATAATATAAAGCGTTACCTTGATAATATTAAAGGGTCACTTCAAAAGGATTTTTGATAGCGGCGATAGCTGCTTGGATAGAGAGCTTATAATCCGATTCGGTCACGTTTGTAGGATAATAGGTGATTTTATTCAAATCAATACCCGACAATTTACCGAAGAAGGTAAGCGCGGCGATATATCTGCCGTTGTGGGTCCCTGTTCCTTGCATACTGCCTTCCCCTGAAAGATGATACCCATCGCGCGTAAGCGTATCGCCCATAGAAGTAGCCCTTGCATTTTGGATGCCAGTACCCGTCGGAGCAATCAAGTCGATTGCTGAGATATTTGCTTTTGCGTTCTGTGCACCTGCCACCAAAGCTTTATACATTGCCATTTGGTCGCCACCGTAAGCGGCTAAATGGGTATGCGGCGTATCGCTTTCTTGATAAGCCCACGTCATGTGCCATACAATTTGCGCTGTGGGACAATAATCGGATACGATATCAATGAGTTCGGGTAATGCCGCATAGGAAAAATCAGAATTAAATTCTTGGAAAGAAATGAAATCCCAATTATCCGATTTCACAGCATCGGAAATTTTATAGGTGGCGGCGGTGGAATCGTACACGCTATCGGTGGAAACAGGGGAATCTGGCACTGTTTTTTCATCTGTTACCACGCGGAAGTTGTATGCACCGACATCGTTTTTAGCATTGGATAAATGCAATTCTAACGTACAGTTTGCTTTTGCAAGATTTGCGATTTTAAAATGTTCTATATTCACGTCCTTGCCAAATGCGCCGTTTGCCATTGCATTTTTTGCAATATGATACATATAACAGCTGGTGTCGTCGGAAAAACTGTTGCCAAGCATCAAAATTTTCAGTTCACCATCGTCATCCCAACGCGTAGTTTCCGTGTTTCCAATCGCGCCCAAAGTAAAGAGATATTCCCATTCGCGGTTTGCATTCATTTTATATACCTTGAAATTTGCGGTATCGAAATACATATCGCCAATTTTCCCTTTGACAGCTTGCGTGGGGATGCCTGTACCAGTAAACCACGTTGTGCCGTCTATACCGTTTTGTCCTTGATTACCATTTACGCCGTCAACACCATCTATGCCGTCTTCCGCTTTTATATTACCGCAAAGGATCCAACCGTCATTACGTAATTGATAAATGTCGTATGTGGAAGTATCTAACCACATATCGCCAACGTTGCCTTTTGAGGAAGTGGTCGGGGCGGAAGTATTGACGAGCCACGTTGCGGCGCGTTCTTTGTTATTGCAACCTGCCGCTAAGGTGAGATTGCCAAGTAAAAGTAAGGAAACAAACGTATAAGCAATTTTTTTGAATATGTTTTTTTTCATAAAATCAACTCCTTAAAGTATGCTTATGAACATTGTAACATATATTTTTTGATTTGGAAATGGTATTTTGTATAATTTTTATTGCAAATAATCCCATTTTCATGCTAATACATACATTATTTGTGATATAAGGATAAAAAACATGGTAAATATGGTATTATTTGCAATATCATTTAGGATTAAATGCCATTTACGCACAAAAAATATTGTGTTATACTTTTAGTATAATCCGAATAGTCTATCCGTTTGGATGGAATAAAAAATAAGGAGTGTAGGGTGATGAAAAAGAAATTTTGGTTAGGCGCATTTGCCTTGATTGCAACACTTTGCTGTTCCGTTGGCGCAGCAAACGTAAACTATACGGCAAATGCAGAAGACGTAGCGGGTGAAACGACCGTTGAAGAAACGACGTTGGATTTGTTGGACGACGCAACGTTTGATAGTACGGCGGATACAAAACTGGTGTATGACACGGCAACCAAAACGGGGAGCGCAAATGTTTCTTCGGGCGAAGTAAGCAGATATTTCAGCTATACAACGCAAGAATACGTAACGACGGCAGAAGGTGTAAAGCCTTTTGCGGGAATGTCTGCGGAATACTCCGTAACTTATACCAATATTGGAACTTTGAACGTAAAAGCAGATACTAATTATTTAGGTGTGATATTCAAAGCGGACGGTTATCAGCAAAAATACCGTGTTGGTAGTATGTTGAATTACGGCGGAAGCGATTATTTGGTTAAGAGAGCAGATGAAAATTCTCCGTTTTTAGTAGATGGGAACAAGCGCAATTTGAAGAGCGTAGTGGTAACGGAAGAAAATCCCAATGCTACCATCGTGTTCACATTTACGCCTAAGGTTGGCGACGTGGACGGTAGCTTTTCGATTACGGTAAACGGCGTGTCGGCAGGTAGCTATGTATACACCTCTACTTCTTTGCCTACGATGGGTTTGCTTGTTGGTAAGAATTCGGCGGATATTTCCAACGCATCGATTAAAGTGTTAGGTGCGACGGGGTGGTATGAAGAACCCGAAGCAACATATGATTTGTTGAGCTATGAAAAAGCAGCTCCTTCTGTGAAATCGGATGGAGCAACGGATGATACAAAATATAGCTATGATTTTGCAGATAAAACTGGTTATATCGGTGGCAGTGCAAGTGGTGTTGGCGTAGCGGCTGGTGAACGAGCAACGGCTTATTTTGATATAGCTACTCCCGATAAAGTGGTTACTTCGGATGATTCTTTAATCGATTATTCGTCTTTGAAGGCGATAACGATAAACATGACGTTTTCGGATGTTGTAGCTGCAGACGGAACGTTTGACGCGGACAACAATAATGAATTTGTTGCAATTCGTCTTTTGGATAATGAATCCAAACAACAAGCGGCAGCTTTTGTAATGAATAAAGCAAAATATGGTCATTTTGGCGTATTTGAACGTACGAATAATGAGGTGTTTGGTTCTAATTTTGATACTGGAAATGTTCGTTTTGGCGGTAGCACAAGCCCTTGGGTTGATGGCATATTGACCATTTCTTTAAAAATTACATTTGCAACAGAAACGCAAGCAGGTAAAATTGAAGTAATCTTAAATGGGGTTGCGGCGCAATTTAATGGTAAGATCAGTGGTACTTCAACAACGATTGCAGATTTTAGTTATGAAGGAAAGACGATCCCTGCCTTTGCTATGTATTCTCGTGGCGTAAGCGCAAAAGTATCGAACGTTTCTTTTATTCTTCATGACGTAAAGGGTGTTCATGAACACACAGAAGAAACGCTTGGCGCAGTAGAGGCAACGTGTACAACGGACGGTTTGACGGAAGGTAAGAAATGTAGCGTTTGCGATATGACGTTGGTTGCACAAGAAACGATTCCCGCAGCGCATACAACGACAAAGACGGAAGCAGTTGCTCCCACTTGTACGGAAGCAGGTAACATTGCATATTGGACGTGTAGCGGCGTTTGCGGTAAAACGTATTCCGACGAAGCTTGCACGGTAGAAGCAACGGATACGGTTGTTGCGGCGACTGGTCATGATACGACGAAGACGGACGCACAGGCGGCAACATGTACGGAAGTCGGTTGTATTGATTTCTGGTTCTGTAATACCTGTTCCAAGATTTATTCCGACGAAGCATATACAACGGAAATTACGGCTGAAGAAGCACTCATTCCTGCAAACGGTCACACGGAAGAAGCGCTTAACGCAGTAGCACCTACGTGTACGGAAACTGGTTTAACGGAAGGTAAGAAATGTTCTGTTTGTGAAGAAGTACTTGTTGCACAGGAAGAAGTAGCGGCAAACGGTCATACGGAAGAAACGTTGGCGGCAGTAGCGGCAACGTGTACAACGGACGGTTTGACGGAAGGTAAGAAGTGTTCTGTTTGTGAAGAAATCCTCGTTGCGCAAGAAGTAATTCCTGCGGCGCACACGGAAGAAACGCTTACAGCGGTAGCACCTACGTGTACGGAAACAGGTTTGACGGAAGGTAAGAAGTGTTCCGTTTGTGATGAAATTCTTGTAGCGCAGGAAGAAGTAGCGGCAAACGGTCATACGGAAAGCGATT
>SVHQ01000057.1 GCA_015055785.1 Clostridiales bacterium
AATACAAAAAATCGTTTATTTGACATGTGGGAGAACATAATGAATCACTTGCTTAAAGCGCAGGAGAACATGGCAACTCGCTTAATAAAGTGCGGAAGGACACGACGAACTGCACGAACTGCACGAACTGCACGAATAACACCTCCAAATAACACCTCTAAAATATATAATCACATGAATATATGAGCAAGTGTTCATGTATTAATTAAGGACAGTATATAGACGGTGCTGGGGGATTATCTTTATAGTTTGAGGTTCTATCCTTATAGGTTTAGGTTCTATCCTTATAGGTTTAGGTTCTATCTTTACAGTTTGTAATTTTGTCCTTATAGTTCGTGATTTGCCTTGTCAAAAATACGATGAAACGCTTGTTCAACGTGTGGAATAATACAAAAAATCGTTTATTTGACATGTGGGAGAACATAATGAATCACTTGCTTAAAGCGCAGGAGAACATGGCAACTCGCTTAATAAAGTGCGGAAGGACACGACGAACTGCACGAACTGCACGAATAACACAATATAACACCTCTAAAATATATAATCACATGAATATATGAGCAAGTGTTCAGGTATTAATTGAGGACAGTATGTAGACGTGATGGGGGATTATCTTTATAGGTTTAGGTTCTATCTTTATAGTTTGAAGTTCTATCTTTATAGTTTGAAGTTCTATCTTTATAGATTTAGGTTCTATCTTTATAGTCTGCAAATTTTTCTTATTTTTCGCAGTTTTGCTTTTTGCTTTGTAATTTTATCCTTGTAGGCTACTATTTTATCCATACAATCCGCAATTTTGTTCTTTGCTTTCCTTAATATTGTTTTTCTTATCCGTAATTACATAACAAAATTTACATAGAAATGTGAAAAAATAACACTGCAATTTTCAAAAGTTTTTTTATGCCGAGCGATTGCATTTTTTGTTTCTTTTTGGTATAATAAAAACAATGATTGGATTAGGGAAAAGGCAAGTGAACAGATAAACTGACTACGTAGAGGTTGTTTTATGGTGTATTTCCGAACGCAGGAAAAATTTATCGTTTGCAAAGCATTGTTTGCGCGCAAAACTTCGGTTGGTCTGCGCACGCCTTTTTACGGCAAAAAATACAATTATCATACAATAAAATAGTATTAATGCAGGGAGTGCTACCACGTCGGTTTGCGCTCCTTGTTGATTTTTATTAAATAAGAAAACGGAGAAATAATATGAGTAAAGTCGGTATTTTAATGGGGAGTAAGTCGGATTTTGACGTAGTAAAGCCTGCTGTTGCCATTTTGAAGAAATTTGGCGTGGAAACAGAAGTGCGCGTTATTTCCGCTCACCGTACCCCTGATGAAGCACATGAATTTGCAGCAACGGCAAGGGAAAAGGGCATGGAAGTGCTGATTTGTGCGGCAGGAAAGGCTGCGCACCTTGGCGGTGTGATTGCGGCGCTCACCACGTTGCCTGTAATCGGTTTGCCTGTAAAAACGGATATGATGGGTGGTTTGGACAGTCTGCTTTCCATCGTGCAAATGCCTTCGGGGATTCCCGTAGCAACGGTTGGTGTGAACGGGGGCGAAAATGCAGGCTTGCTCGCTTTGCAGATTTTGGGCATTAAATACCCCGAAATCGAAAAACAGCTTGCCGATTATAAAATGGCGATGCGTGATAAAATTAATGCCGATGACAAAGCTTTGCAGGAAATGCTTTGAAAAGCGGCACAAAACCAAAAGAAAAAAATTTAAATGGAGATACAAAATCATGGAAAAGAAAGAACAGTTGTATGAAGGAAAAGCAAAGAAAGTGTATGCAACGGACGATAGCAGCCTCGTTATCGTATCCTATAAAGACGATGCAACGGCATTCAACGGCTTGAAGAAGGGCACGATTGAAGGGAAGGGCGTCATTAATAACAAAATGAGCAACTTCTTAATGCAGATTTTAGAAAAAGAGGGCGTGAAAACCCATTTCGTGGAAGAACTTTCCGATAGAGATACCCTCGTGAAAAAGGTGACGATTTTACCTTTGGAAGTTATCATTCGTAACATTTCCGCAGGTTCTTTTGCAAAACATTACGGCGTGAAAGAAGGGATTGTATTTGCAGAACCCACCATCGAATTTTCTTATAAAAACGATGATTTGGGGGATCCTTTGCTCAATGAATATCATGCTTTGGCACTCGGTCTTGCAACGAAAGATGAAATCGCGCTCGTAAAATCCATGGCTTTTAAAATCAACGAAGTATTGAAAGAATATTTCAAAAAACTCAACGTTACCCTCGTTGATTTCAAAATTGAATTTGGTAAAACGGTGGATGGTGAAATTGTTTTGGCGGACGAAATTTCCCCCGATACCTGCCGTTTCTGGGATTCCACAACGGGTGAAAAACTCGATAAAGACCGTTTCCGTCGTGATCTTGGCGGTGTAGAAGGCGCATATCAGGAAATGATGCGTCGTTTGATGGGAGAATAATTTTATGGCTGTGTTCGGGATCTTCGGTTTAGAAACGGCAGACGTTGCGTCCAGCACCTATTATGGTCTGTACGCTCTCCAACACAGAGGGCAAGCAAGCAGCGGTATCGTTGTCAACGATGACGGTGTGTTCCACGCATATAAAGATTCAGGGATTGTAAACGAGGTGTTTAATCCCCGTCAATTACAAGAATTAGGGAAAGGTCAGATGGCGCTGGGTAATGTGCGTTACGGCACGAGCGGCACAAAAGACAGAATTAATGCCGAACCCATGTTGGTCAACCATATCAAAGGGCGTTTGGCAATTTCTCATGACGGCGGTTTGGTTAATTATGCGGAACTGCGTAAGGAATTGGAACTTAGCGGCGCGATTTTCCACACTTCTAACGAGGTGGAAGTGATTGCGTACATGATTACGAAGGCGCGTCTTACCGAACCTTCCACAGAAGCAGCAATTAGCAAGGCAATGGAGCGTATTAAGGGTGGATATTCCCTGCTCGTGATGTCGCCGCAGAAATTAATTGCGGCACGTGATGAAAACGGTGTGCACCCTTTGTGCTACGGCGTGCGTGGGGACGGTGAATACGTGGTGGCCAGTGAATCGTGTGCATTGAACACGGTCGGCGCGAAGTTTATACGTGAAATCGACCCTGGGGAAATCGTAGTATTTTCCAAAGACGGGGTATTGAGCATTCGTGACCATTGTGATAAAAAACCTGAAAGACTTTGCGTTTTCGAATATCTTTACACGGCACGTCCCGATTCCGTGATTAACGCTTGTTCGGTGCATCTTGCGAGAAAGCGTGCCGGCGCGTTTTTGGCGAAAGCGCACCCTGTGGAAGCAGACGTAGTTATTGGCGCGCCCGATTCGGGGATTGACGCGGCAATC
The DNA here is from genome assembly GCA_015055785.1 of Clostridiales bacterium. The sequence continues at coordinate 3,345 of SVHQ01000057.1, forward strand.
GGTTATGCGGAGGAGTCTGGCATACCTTACGGCTTGGGCTTGATTAAGAATAAATACATCGGCAGAACGTTCATAGATCCTGGTCAGAACGTGCGCGAAGATAAGGTGAAAATTAAATTGAATCCCGTTGCAGAAACGGTAAAGGATAAGCGCGTGATTTTGGTGGACGATTCGATTGTGCGCGGTACGACGTGCGTGCGAGTTGTGAAATTGTTGCGCGATGCGGGCGCGAAAGAGATTCATATTCGCTCGTCTGCACCCGAATTTCTCAATCCCTGCTATTACGGGACGGATATCGGCTCGAAAGAGGAATTAATTGCTTGTAAATACACAGCCAAGGAGATGGCGAAGATATTCGGTGCTGATTCTGTTGGATTCCTGCCTTTGGAGGCGGTGACGCAGCTTGGGATAAGCGGTACGTGTAAGGGGTATTGTAAGGCGTGCTTTGATGGGGTTTATCCGACAGAGGTGCCTGAAACAACGGAAGTGAATAAATACGACATAAAAATTTCCGAAAATAAAAATTAAAACGAATGGAGAAAAATAGACATGGCAATTTCTTATAAGGACAGTGGCGTAGACGTAGAGAGAGGCTATAAAGCGGTTGACCTCATGAAAAAACACGTAAAATCCACCTATAACGATAACGTAATTGGGGATTTAGGTTCGTTTGGCGGTTTCTTCTCGATTGCAAACGAAAAGATGGAAGAACCTGTTTTGGTGGCAGGTACGGACGGTGTTGGTACAAAATTAAAATACGCGTTCTTGCTTGAAAAACACGACACCATCGGTATTGATGCGGTGGCAATGTGCGTAAACGACATCATTTGTCAGGGCGCAAAACCTTTGTTCTTCTTGGATTATTACGCTTGCGGCAGATTGTATCCCGAAGCGGAAGCGGAAGTCGTAAAGGGTATCGCAGAGGGGTGCCGTCAGGCAGGCTGTGCGCTGATTGGCGGTGAAACGGCGGAAATGCCTGGGTTCTATCCCGATGGGGAATATGATTTGGCTGGTTTTGCTGTAGGTATCGTGGACAAAAAGAAGGTAATTAACGGCAAGAATATCACGGCAGGGGACGTGCTTATCGGTATTAAATCGACGGGGGTACATTCCAATGGTTATTCTCTTGTTCGTAAACTCTTTGGCGATAGCGATAAGGCAGCTTTGGAAGTGTATGACGAACAGCTTGGTGCGACGGCGGCGGAAGTGTTGTTAAAGCCTACGAAAATTTACGTGAAGAGCATTCTTGCCTTGATTGAAAAGGTGGAAGTGAAGGGTATCGCGCATATTACGGGCGGTGGCTTTATTGAAAATATTCCCAGAATTTTGCCTGAGGGTGTAGCGGCGGAAATTGATAAAAATTCCTACGAAGTACCCCCTGTGTTTAAAGTGATGCAGCAGCGTGCAGGGATTACCGATGAACAAATTTACAACACCTTTAATATGGGTATTGGTATGGTTGTATGCGTTGCTCCTGAAAACGTGGAAGCGGCTATGGAATCGTTGAAAGCAACGGGCGAAGATGTTGTTGTTATCGGTAAAACGGTGGCAGGCGACAAGAAAGTTATATTGAAATAAACAATAGTAAACGCGTATATGCGTCCCATTTCAGCGTCGCGGATCGGTTACGTACCTCTCGTACGCGCCCTCGCTGCGGCTTGAATTGCTCGTATTTCCGCGTTTATGAAATAAAACATAGAGAAAAAGTACATGAAAAAAATAGCAGTATTTGCATCGGGCGGCGGCACGGATTTTCAATCGATTATTGACGCCAATGAAAAAGAGAATTTTTGCGAGATCGCATACCTGGTGGCTTCAAAACCCGAAATAGGAGCAATTGCACGCGCGGAAAAACACGTAATCCAGCCGCTTGTTTTTGATAAAACGACGGAAACGAAAGGAGAATTTTATGCGCGCGTTGCGGCAACGTTAAAGGCGGCAGGGGTGGAATATATCGTACTGGCAGGTTGGCTGTTGGTGGTGCCTGCGGAATTTATTCGTGAATTTGAAAACGCGATTATCAACATTCATCCCTCGTTGATACCTTCCTTTTGCGGCATGGGTTTTTACGGCATTCACGTGCATGAAAAAGCCATTGAATACGGCGTGAAGTTAAGCGGTGCAACGGTGCATTTTGTCGAAGCGGACGTGGACGGTGGCGCGATTATCATGCAACGCGCTGTGGAAGTATTGCCCGACGATAGCGCGGAAGATTTGCAACAACGCATATTAAAGGAAGAACACAAAATGCTTCCTCAATGCGTGAAACTACTTTGCCAAGGCAAAGTGCAAAAAGAAGGCAGAGTCGTTCGTATCCTTGAATAAAAACAGGAAGTCGAGAAACTCAGTTTCTCGTGAGGTGTAGGGACAAAGCCCCACATGAAAAACCAAAAGTAAGCAGGCTTTGCTTGCGTTTAACTCCCCGCGGAAGCGGTTGATGAGGGCAACGCCCTCGCACAAATAGCCTTCTAAAAGCAAAACGAAAGTTTTGCGCCCAACATACGCCCAAAGGCGTTATCGCCAAGTAGGCGAAAGAGATGAAAACAAACGGAGAAAGAAAAAAATGAACGTTTTGGTGATAGGTAACGGTGGCAGAGAACATGCCGTCATACAAGCATTGAAAAAATCCCCCAAAGTAACAAAAATTTACGCTATGAAAGGCAATGCTGGAATCGCGCAGGATGCCGAGCTTGTAAACGTCGATTATTGCGACGTAAAAGCTGTGGGCGAATGGGTGGATAAAAAGGGCGATATTGATTTCACCGTCGTGACGCCTGATGATCCCTTGGCGCTTGGCTTGGTGGATGAGTTGGAAAAACGTGGTCATCGTGCTTTCGGGCCTCGTAAAAATGCGGCAATCATCGAAGCAAGTAAGGCTTTTTCCAAAGAACTCATGAAAAAATACAATATTCCCACGGCAAAATATGAAACCTTTTCCAATTATGAAAAAGCACTTTCGTACGTGGAGAAATGTGATATTCCTGTCGTTTTAAAAGCAGACGGACTTGCGCTTGGCAAAGGGGTTTTGATTTGTAAGACCCGTCAAGAGGCATTGGACGGCTTGAAAGAAATGATGTTGGAAAGTAAATTTGGTACAGCGGGCAGTACGGTGGTCGTGGAAGAATTTTTGGAAGGCCCTGAAGTGTCGGCTTTGGCGTTCACGGATGGCAAAACGATGGTGCCCATGATTACAAGCTGCGACCATAAGCGTGCGTTGGATAACGACGAGGGCTTGAATACAGGCGGTATGGGTACGTTCTCACCTGCTCCTTTCTATGGCGAAAAATCGCAAAAAGAAGTGTATGAACAGATAATGCTGCCTACCATGTATGCGATGAACGCGGAAGGACGCACCTTTAAAGGCGTTTTGTATTTCGGACTTATGAAGACGAAAGACGGCTATAAAGTTATCGAATATAACTCTCGTTTCGGCGATCCTGAAACGCAGGTAATCCTGCCCATGTTAAAGACAGATTTGATGGAGATTTTTGAGGCGGTTGTCGAGGAAAGGCTTTCGGAAATCAATGTAGAATGGTTGGACGGAGCTTGTGTTTGTTTGGTGCTTGCAAGCGGCGGTTATCCTGAAAAATATGAAAAGGGCAAGGAAATCACGTTTGGCAATTTGGATAAAGACGTTGTTCTCTGTCATGCAGGTACGGCAGAAAAGGACGGTAAAATCGTGACGAGCGGCGGCAGAGTACTTGGGGTTTGCGCCAAGGGCAAAGACATAGAGGAAGCGAGAAAGAAAGTGTATGCAAATGCCGAAAAAATTCATTTTGACGGTATGTATTATAGAAAAGATATCGGCGTGAAATATAGAGATATTGCAAAGGAATAATGATATGATTTACAGAATTTTTGTTGAAAAGAAAGATAACGTGCAGGCAAGAAAAGAAGCGGCGGATATCAAAACGCTCTTAAAAATCGACGTGGCAGATTTTCGTCTTGTGCTTCGTTATGACGTAGAGGGTTTAAGCGAAGACGAATTGCAAGCGGCGATCCCTTCCGTATTTTCCGAACCGCCCGTTGACGACGTGTATTTGGAAAACTTGGAAATTCCCGAGGGGTATAAGGCTTTTGCGGTCAGCTATTTGACGGGTCAGTACGATCAGCGTGCGGATAGTGCGGCGCAGTGCGTACAGCTTTTGACGAGAAAGGCGCGTCCCCTTGTAAAATGCGCAAAAATCTATATGGCGAAAGGGGTGACGGACGAACAGCTTCTTGCCATTAAAAAACATATCATTAACCCCGTGGAAAGCGAAGAGGTGGGTTTTGAAAAACCGAAAACGCTTGTTATGCAAGCACAAGAAGGCTCACCTGTTGCCGACGTGGACGGTTTTATTGACATGAGCGACGAGCAAATTGCGGCATACCATAAGAACGTTGGTTTTGCAATGAGCGCGGCGGACTTGGCGTTCGTGCGCGATTATTTCCAAACGGAAAAACGCAATCCTACGGAAACGGAACTCAAAGTGATTGATACCTATTGGTCGGATCACTGCCGTCACACGACGTTTGCAACCGAGTTGAAAAATGTAAAAATTACGTCTGAAAATAAAGGTATTGAAAAGGCGTACCATCTCTATGAAGAATTATATCAGGAATTGAACGGTAACCGTCCCGATAAATACCCCTGCCTTATGGATTTGGCGACGATAGCTGCAAAGAAATTGAAAAAGGACGGTAAGCTGGACAATCTCGATATTTCCGATGAAATCAACGCTTGCTCCATTCAGATTAAAGCGGAAATTGACGGTAAGGAAGAAGATTACCTTGTCATGTTCAAGAACGAAACGCACAACCACCCGACGGAAATCGAACCGTTCGGCGGCGCGGCAACCTGCCTTGGCGGTGCAATCCGCGATCCTTTGAGCGGTAGAACCTACGTATATCAAGCGATGCGTATTACGGGCGCGTCCGATCCTCGTGAGAAGTTAGAGGATACGCTTGCAGGGAAGCTTCCTCAACGTGCGATTACACAACGTGCGGCGGCAGGTTTCTCCTCGTACGGCAACCAAATTGGTCTTGCAACGGGCATTGTTGATGAAGTATATCACGAGGGGTATAAGGCAAAGCGTTTGGAAACGGGCTTTGTTGTTGGCGGTGCGAGAAAGGAAATGGTATATCGCGAAGCCCCCAAAGCAGGCGACGTGATTATTTTGCTTGGCGGCGAAACGGGTCGCGATGGCTGCGGCGGTGCAACGGGTTCGTCCAAAGCACACGATAGTCATTCGGTGGAAACGTGTGGCGCGGAAGTGCAAAAGGGTAACGCGTTGACGGAAAGAAAATTGCAACGTTTGTTCTTGAATAAGGAAGCAACGCGTAAGATTAAAAAATGTAACGACTTCGGTGCAGGCGGTGTGTCGGTTGCGATTGGCGAACTTGCAGACGGCTTGAATATCGATTTGGATAAAGTACCCAAGAAATATGCAGGGTTAAACGGTACGGAATTGGCGATTTCCGAATCGCAGGAACGTATGGCCGTCGTAGTAGATGAAAAGGACGTAGAAGCGTTTATTGCTTTGGCGGCGGAAGAAAATCTTGCGGCTACGCCCGTGGCTGTGGTGACGGATACGGGTAGAATGAGAATGTTCTTAAAAGGCAAGGCAATCGTGGATATTTCTCGTGATTTCCTGAATACCAATGGCGTGAAGCAGGAAACGGAAGTGGAAATTGCCGATAAGAAAACTCATTGGTTTGATAAAAAGTGCGGCTTGAAATTTGCCGAAGAAACGGAAAAAGTCATTTCCGATTTGAACGTTTGCGCCAAGAAAGGACTTTCAGAAACCTTCGACTCGACGATTGGCGCAAGAACGGTATATATGCCTTGGGGCGGTAAGACGCAACGCACGCCTGCTATTGCG
>SVHQ01000058.1 GCA_015055785.1 Clostridiales bacterium
CTTTTGACGACGTCGGACGGGAAGAAGATGGGTAAGACGGCGAAGGGTGCTGTATGGCTTGATGAAAACAAGACGACGCCTTACGAATTTTATCAATATTGGAGAAACGTCAACGACGAAGACGTCGAGAAGTGCATGAAGCTTCTCACCTATTTGCCTGTAGAGGAAATTGAAGAACTCTGCGCGCACAAAGACGAACGCATCAATAAAGCTAAAGAAGTGCTTGCTTATGAATTGACGAAAGAAGTGCACGGCGAAGAAAAGGCAAACCTCGCACAAAGTCAAGCAAAAGCGGCGTTTGGCGGTGCAGATGCGGAATTGTTGACGAAAGAGGTATCGGACGTAGCTACGGTTGTCGATGCGATGGTGGCGGCAGGCGTTGCGAAATCGAAAGGGGAAGCCCGTCGCTTAATCGAACAGGGCGGTGTTTCCGTGGACGAAACGAAGGTGAGCGATGCCAATATGCCGATTCCTGCAAAGGAATTTGTGTTGCATAAGGGTAAGAAAGTACATTTGAAAATCATCGTAAAATAAATGGCAAAGCGTAAATACCGACAGATATTTTTTGTGGGTATTTACGCCTTTTTTGAAATAGAAAAGTTTAAGAAGAGAGCAAAGCATGCAAATTATGGAAAAATCGGTGCGGACGGTATATGCCCGACATGAAAGTGAAAAAATAATTGAAAAGTCCCGCTTTATCACTTTTTCCGCACACGTGGAAAGTGAAGAGGAAGCGCGCCAATTTATTGCGGAAATCCGCTCAAAACATTCCTTGGCGACTCACGTTTGCTATGCTTTTATTTCCGACAAAACGGGGAATTTACAACGCTTTTCCGACGATGGCGAACCGCAAGGCACGGCAGGTGTGCCCATTTTAGAAGTGCTGAAAGCGAAGAAATTATTTGAAACGGCGGTGGCGGTGGTGCGCTACTTTGGCGGTATAAAATTGGGCGCAGGCGGACTCGTGCGCGCTTACGCTTCCTCGGCGGCGGAGAACCTTGACGGGGCAGATATTCGCCTTTTGGAAATGTGCCGCGAGATTGCAATCGAGGTGGATTATACGGGTATTGACAGCGCGCAAAAATACATTTCATCAAAACCCTGCTCCCTCCTTTCGTCCGATTACGGGGAAAAAGTTCGCTTTTTAGTGGCGGTAAAAAAGAAGGATGCAGAGGAATTTTGCGAGGGGCTTGTTGATTATATGCAAGGCAGAGTGAAAACAGAAAACGGAGCGGAATATTACGCGCCGTTTAAAGAATAAGCAACGAGAAAATAAATGTGTTAAGGGAGGACGGAGATGAAATATTGTACGTTGGGCGGCAATCATGCTTCGCGCGTAGTTATGGGCTGTATGCGTATTGCGGGTAAACCTTTACGCGATATCGAAAAGGTGATTATTGAAGCGCAGAAATCGGGCGTCAATATGTTTGATTTGGCGGACGTTTATGCTGGCGGCGATTGCGAGCGTGTTTTCGGCGTGGCAATGAAAGATTTGGGCATTGCGCGTAAGGATTATATTTTGCAGACGAAATGCGGTATTCGCCGTGATAGTTTGGTAAACGGTACGCGTTTTGACTTTTCCGAAGAACATATCGTGGCATCGGTGGACGGCAGTTTAAAAAGATTGAATACGGAATATATCGACGTGTTTTTGTTGCACCGTCCCGATACGCTTGTGCAACCGGAAGAAGTCGCTGCGGCTTTTGAAAAATTGCGTGCTGCGGGAAAGGTGCGTGCGTTTGGCGTTAGCAATTTCTCCGCAGGACAAATGCAACTTTTGGAAAAGCATGGCGTTTCCATTGTAGCCAATCAAATGCAGTTTTCGTTGATGCACACGCCGATGATTGACGCAGGTTTCAACGTGAATATGTACGAGGACGTTTCCGTTTCAAGGGCAGGCGACGCTTTGGAATACTGCCGTTTGCAGGATATTCCCATGCAGGCTTGGTCACCGTTGCAATACGGATTTTTCGAGGGCGTGTTTGTGGGGAACGAACGCTTTCCCGAGTTGAACGCAGAACTCAAACGTCTTGCCGAAAAATACAATTGCGCGCCGACCTCGATTGCGGTGGCATGGATATTGCGCCATCCTGCATTCAAACAGGTGATAACGGGTACGACTTCCCCCGAGCATATGCGTGAAATGTGCATGGCGGCGGATATCGAGCTGACGCGAGAAGAATGGTATAGCCTCTATCTCTCGCCAAACAGAACGTTGCCGTAAATTGCATATTGCTTGCGCGATTAATAAAATAGGAATAGAGCGCAATTGTAAAGGATTAAACTTTTTAAGGCGGTAAAAGGGGAATAAGCCTCTAAAACTTGTGCAAAATATACAATAGGCATAAACAACTTTGTTGAATTTGCCCATTGTATTTTTATAAAAAATATAGTAAAATGTTATTAGTGAAAAATTGATTAGCCAAAATTGGAGGAAAAAATTATGGCAGGACTTTCTTTGAAAGGCATTAACAAAGTATATCCCTCGGGTGTACAAGCAGTATTCGATTTTTGTCTCGATATTAGAGATAAGGAATTCATCGTATTGGTAGGCCCTTCCGGCTGCGGTAAATCTACGACGCTTCGTATGATCGCTGGTTTGGAAGAAATCTCTTCTGGTGAACTTTACATCGATGGCAAACTTGTGAACGACGTTGTTCCCAAGGATAGAGACATTGCGATGGTATTCCAGAACTACGCATTGTATCCCCACATGTCCGTTTACGACAACATGGCGTTCGGTCTTAAACTTCGTAAGGTGCCCAAGGAAATTATCGATCAGAAGGTAAAGGCAGCAGCGCAGATCCTTGGTATCACCGATTACCTTTCGAGAAAACCCAAGGCATTGTCCGGTGGTCAGCGTCAACGTGTTGCGCTTGGTCGTACCATCGTTCGTGAACCCAAAGTATTCCTTCTTGACGAACCTTTGTCCAACTTGGACGCAAAGCTTCGTGCATCGATGAGAACGGAAATCTCCAAATTGCATACGCGTCTTGCAACGACGTTTATTTACGTTACGCACGACCAGATCGAAGCTATGACAATGGGTACGAGAATCGTTGTTATGAAAGACGGTTTCATGCAGCAGGTAGATACCCCTCAGAACTTGTATGATTATCCCATCAACTTGTTCGTTGCAAGCTTTATCGGTACCCCTCAGATGAACTTCTTCAAAGAATCCACGTTGACGAGTGAAGACGGTAAAGTATATGTAAACTTCGTTGGCGGAAACAAGATTCTTCTTCCCGAATCTATGCGTGTAAGAATTAAGAACTTGAACGAATATCTTGATACGGATAAGAAGATTACGCTTGGTGTACGTCCTGAAGATATCCATCAAGATCAGTTGTTCATCTCCAACTCCCCCGAAACGGTTGTTTCCGCTCGTATCGAAGTTATCGAAAAACTCGGTGCTGAAACGCAAATTTATTGCGAACTTGATTACGAAGGAAAAGAAAGCTCCGTTATCGATAACTCCACGCAGATGATCGCAAAAATCTCCAGCCGTGCTATCGTAGAAAAGAGTCAAGTTGTAGAACTTGCATTCGACGCGCATCACATTCATATGTTCGACGCAGTTACGGAAGCTTCTATTCTTGATAGAGATGAAGGTTATGAAGTTATTCCTGAAAACGCAGAAGGTTCTGCATTCACGCCTCCTACACCTCAGGAAATGTCCGAACGTATTTCTGCTGCTCGTATCGTAACGAAAGAAATGAAAGCGCAGGCAAGAAAGGATGCAAGAATGGCAAAATTGGCAGCTAAGAAAGAAGCAACTGATGATGCTGAAAAGAAAGACGAAGAATAATTCGTAATATCCGCTTGATAAAAGCGAACGCCGCCCTTTGCGTAAGGCAAAGGGCGGCATTTTATACCTTTTAGCACGAATTTTGTCGTTATAGATAGGTTATATATGGTCGCGCGCGTGAGAAAGTACGGAAAAATCAAGGAAAAATACGTGCACTCGCTTGACGAATTGCAAAAAAAATGCTATGATAATACCATGGAAAATACAAACGAAATTAACCGCAAAATCGCGAACAACTTAATGAGATTTCGCAAGGCGGCGGGCTACACGCAGGCGGAACTTGCGGAAAAAATTAATTATTCTGATAAATCGGTGTCGAAATGGGAATCGGGAAATGGTATTCCCGACGTATATACGCTGATGCAGTTGGCGGAATTATACGGGGTTACTTTGGACGCTTTCGTAAGCGATGAAACGCAGATAAAGCCGGAAAAAAAGACGGACAGACTTCGTTTTTTGATTATGCTTTTATCCAGCGGCATTGTGTGGCTTGTGGCGACGAGTCTTTTTGTTATTTTACAATTGGCATTACCCAAAGGGGAGTGGTGGATTGTATTTATATATGCCGTTATGGCGAATGCCATTTTACTTATCGTTTTTGCAAGCGTTTGGCACTATCGAATATTAAATTTCATTTCCGTTTCCGCTCTAATATGGACGGCAATTGCTTGTGTATATTTAACGATAATCACGCTTGGCGAAACGTTTGGGTATAGCGTGGACAGCTTATGGCTGTTGTTCGTTGTCGGCGTGCCGTTGCAGGTATTAGAAATCGTGTGGGTGTTTTTCCGTACCCTCTTTCAAAAGAGCACGGCGAAATTTCAACGCAAGAAGAAGGGCAGAGCGAAAGCAAAGCTTAATGAGGACAAAAAAGAGGAAGAAAATAAGGCTATATAATTGATATTGAATCGGTAAGGATTAAGAGTATGTTGTGCGTACAGTGCAAAAAAAATCAAGCGACAAAAACATACGAACAGGTAAAAAGCGGTGGGAAAGTCACGGAATATTATTGTCTGGATTGTTATCACCGTTTGTTTCTCTGTCAACAAGAAGCGGAGGGCGACATAGCGCTTTCCGCTTGTCCTTATTGTGGCACAACGACGGAAGAATATAAAACCACCAAAATGGTAGGTTGTGCCTACTGCTATAAAATGCTGGAAAGTGCTTTAATGCCAGAGATTATCAAAATGCAAGGTACGAAAGCGCACGTTGGAAAACGTCCCACGTTAGAGGAGGGTATCGAGCCTCTTGGTTTAAGCGAAAGAGCGAAACAAGAAGCGATTGAAAAGACGAAATTTCATCGTCAATGTAAAGAGCTGGAAATGATTATTGAGAAATTACAAAAAGACGGCGATGAAGCGGGTGTGAAAAATTATCGTGACAAACTGATGCGTATGCAGAAGATGTCGAGGATCGAGGAGGATTTCGTATGGCGAGAAAACATGCGCGAAACGAAATAAACGAAAGCATCGTTATTTCCATTCGAATTCGTCTGGCACGAAACTTTGCAGGCTTTCCGTTTCCTCGTCAAATGGACGAGGCGCAGGCTGTGGACCTTGTGGAATTGGTCGATGTGGGGCTTCGAAAGTTCGACACCTTTCAACGTTATGATATTAAGCAAATCAGCGAGGAGGACGCGACGCTTTTGCAAGAACAGCGCTTAATCAGCCCTGCACTGTTAAACAGTAAATACGGCTCGGCATTCATTACGCAGGACGAGGGTAATGTCATTTCCATCATGGTCAACGAGGAAGACCATCTGCGCGAGCAATATATTTACAAAAGCTTTGATTTTTTAAAAGCCTACGAACGTATTAGTGCAGTAGATGACGGATTGGGCTCGATTTTTGATTTGGCTTTTGATGAAAAATTGGGATATTTAACGGCGTGCCCGAGCAATTTAGGTACGGGGATGCGCGCGTCGGTGATGATGTTTTTGCCTGGGCTTGTCTGGAACGGCGGTTTGAAAAAGCTATTGACGAGACTGCGCGCGGAGGGTATCACGGTGCGAGGTGCGTTTGGCGAGGGGACGAAATCAGAGGGTTACGTTTACCAAATCAGCAACGAACGCACGTTAGGACTTTCGGAAATGGAGCTATTGACGCAGATGGACGAAGTAGCGCAACGCATTTGTGAACTGGAAAAATCGGCGCGCGATGAAATGCTGACAAAAGCGAAAACGGAAATCAAGGATAGATGTATGCGTGCATACGGTGCGCTCAGCTATTGTGAAATTTTGAGTTTGCCTGAATTTGTGGAAAAGATGGGTGACGTGAAGTTGGGTGTTATCTTCGGTTTTTTGGAATCGGACGGCTTTGATGAAATTCACGATTTCATCGAGGGTATGCATCCCACCACTTTTCGTTGTAATAACGGCATTCAATATGCCAGCGAAGCAGATTGCAGTATCGTTCGCGCGGAAACGGTGCGGAAAGTATTGCCCAAGATCGTGCAAGTGGCAAAACAATAAATACGATTGAATTAAGATTGCGAAAACGTTATGTTTTTGCAAAAGGAGCGGAAAATGTATCCTTTATCCAATGCAACGCCTAATTTAAGAGAAGCGATAGAGGTCGCGCAAAAAACGGCGGCGATGACGGGCACGAGCTTTATCGGCAGCGAGCATTTTATCTATGCTTTTTTATGCCTGCCCAGTTGTAAGGCTTACGGTATTTTAATGAGCGAAGGAGTCACGCGAGAGGAATATGGTAAATATCTTTCCTTTCAGGTGGATAAGGGGTATCAGGGGCAAGGCTTGACGCCGCGTACGCAAAAAATGTATGATAACGCCGTGGTTGGCGCGAAGAGCATGGATATGCACGCAGGCACGGCGCATTTGTTGTATGAAATTCTCAATACGCCCGATTGTTTGGGCGCAAACTTCTTACGCCGCTTTGCGGATATTGAATTTTTAAAACAGAAAACGGTGACGACCATTCGCGAATTGGGCTATCAAAAACAATTCGGTATTCCCGATAACAAGCCCTCTAACGTGCAGGCGCAGTCTTTTTTAGATTTTTCCGAGATGTCGAATAGTTCGCCTTGGTCGAATAAAACGGCGCAAAATACAGCCTCCTCCAACAATCAAGCATCTTCCTTTTCTAACGCGGAAACAGATAAAAACGAGGAAAAACGAACGACAAAAACCATCAGCGCAAGTGCGGCAGAAAAACTGCTCGGCTATGGCATTGACATGACAGAGCGTGCACGCCGCGGTAAAATCGACCCTGTCATTGGCAGAAAGGACGAGATTGAAAAGGTGGTGCAGGTGCTTTCCCGCCGTTCGAAAAACAACCCCGTGCTTGTTGGTGAACCAGGTGTGGGTAAGAGCGCGATTGTCGAGGGGCTTTCGCAGTTGATTATAGAGGGTAACGTACCCGAACAGTTGTATAATAAGACGGTGTTTGCTGTGGATATGCCAGGACTTTTGGCAGGTAGCAAATATCGCGGTGAGTTTGAAGAAAAATTAAAGAACTTGATTGACGCTGTGTTGCAGGACGGCGATATCGTGCTTTTCATTGATGAAATTCATACGCTTGTGGGGGCGGGGGCATCGTCCGAGGGTAGCATGGACGCAGCGAACATTTTAAAACCCATGCTTGCACGCGGTGATTTGCAGATTATTGGTGCTACAACGATTGATGAATACCGCAAATATATAGAAAAAGACAGCGCTTTAGAGCGTCGTTTTACTCCCGTTTACGTGGAAGAACCGTCCGAAGCGGACGCAATCACCATTTTAAAAGGTTTGCGCCCGAAGTATGAGGAACATCACGGCATCGCGGTTTTGGATGAAGCGATAGAGGCGGCGGTGAAGATGTCGTCCAGATATATCACAGACCGTTTTTTGCCCGACAAGGCAATCGATTTAATTGACGAAGCGGCGGCACGTGTACGAATCATGGTAGACGGCGGCATGGAAATTCGCGAGGAACGCGCGAAATTGCAGATGTTGGAGCAAGATAAAAACATGCATGAAATGCGTGGCGATATCAATGCGGCAACGGAAACTTTAAAAGAAATTATGTCGCTCAAATCAAAGATAGAGGCTTTGGAAAAAGCCAACGCGCCCGTATTTGCGCCCGATGGCAGAAAAGCGATTGGGAAAGAACATATAGCAGGTGTTATCAGCGCGCGCGTGCGCATTCCGCTTTCTAAAATCACGCAGGAAGAGGGTGAAAAGCTCATGCGTTTGGAGGATGATTTGCATAAACGCATCATCGGTCAAAACGAAGCGGTGACGGCGGTGGCAAAGGCGATTCGCCGTGCAAGAGCAGGATTGAAAGACCCGTCCCGTCCCATCGGTTCGTTTATTTTCGTAGGTCCTACGGGTGTGGGGAAAACCGACCTTTGTAAAGCCTTGGCAGAATCTATGTTCGGCTCTGAAGACCAGATGATTCGTATCGACATGAGCGAATATATGGAAAAGCAGTCGATTTCCAAATTAATCGGCGCACCTCCTGGATACGTGGGCTTTGACGATTTACAGACGGGGCAGCTTACAGATAAAGTCCGCACAAAACCCTATTGCGTTATTCTCTTTGATGAAATTGAAAAGGCGCACCCCGACGTGTTTAATTTACTTTTGCAGATTTTAGACGACGGGCGTTTGACGGATAGCAAAGGCAGAACGGTCAGTTTCAAAAATGCCGTGATTATTCTCACTTCCAACGTGGGTGCAGCGGTTGCGGAAGACGCGAAAACAGGCATTTACGGTTTTGGCAGTGAAGATAGGGGCGATGATAACAAGACGGACGAAAAACAATACGATTCCATGAAAGAAAACATCATGAAATCGTTGAAAGAGCAGTTCCGCCCTGAATTTTTAAACCGTATGGATGACGTTATTGTATTCCATAGACTTTCCAAACGCGATTGTGCAAAAATCGGCGGTAAAATCATCGAATCGCTTGCCAAACGACTTTTGGAACAGCGCGGTATTTTGTTGACGGTGAAAAACGAAGCCTTGATGGGTTTGGTGGAAGAGGGCTATGATGCGCAGTACGGCGCAAGACCGTTAAAACGTATCATTCAACGCCGCATTGAGGATAAGATATCGGAAGAGATTTTGATGGGCAGAGTGCAAAACGGTCAGCACGTAACGATTGATTATCAAAACGGAGCGTTTGTATTTTTAGCGGACGAACGCTCTTGGTAAAGGAGTATTTATGAGATTGACAACGGCAGGGGAATCCCACGGCAGGGCGCTCGTTGCCATCATTGAAGGCCTGCCTGCGCATTTGCAGGTGAATATCGGGCAGATCAATGAGGCGTTGGCTCTTCGTCAGCA
>SVHQ01000001.1 GCA_015055785.1 Clostridiales bacterium
AAAAGCGTAATACCTACACATCAATTACCCTTTATCAACGCAGCGATGTGTAGACTGGAATCGTTTGGCGATATTATCAATGCAACGCACCTACAAAATTACATAAACCTCGTAAAGAAAAATAACCACTGTGTATTCTCCCTTTTTACAAAGAATTACACGGTGGTTTTTGATTATTTTAAGACGCATAAGCAACCGAAGAATTTATCCATTGTGATATCTTCTCTGCTTCTCAATACACCTTTTGACGTAAACTGCCTTAACGAAACAAAGATAACGAACGTGAAAATTTTTACCGTTTATACGAAAGCATACGCAAAAGGCAATAACGTACCTATCAACTGTGGAAAAAATCGCTGTATTGATTGTCAGCGCTGTTATAAGAAAAATAAAGCTCCGATTTACGTATCGGAGCTTTTGAAATAAATTTTTTATATAAAGGAGAACCATTATGAACAAACAAACCAGAAAAGAACAAGCCATCAAGTACCTGCAACAACTGTACGTTTACGAGCCTTACGTAAAGGATTTTATCGAAAACGACCAAGTATGCGTCTTTGAACGTTATATGGGCTATTGGGTGTATCAATATCCTGAAATCGAAGCGAAAATGAAAGCCATTGAAAAGGAATACAAGTGTACCGTGTACGCGATTACCCACGAATTTACGGGTTTTGGCGAGTGTTATTCTTTCCTGCTTGTGACAAACTACAAACACGAATGGAAAACGCTTTTACAATCCAAAAACAGCAACCATAACGCCTTTGCGTACGTATGGAATAAAACGGACGATTGGTGCAGCGAGTTTGGCACGGTCACAGTCCAAAGCAAATTTGGCGGCATTACAAGAATCGCATAACAATTATTTTAAGGAGTATACCAATGAAAAAAGATAGACTTAAAAAGTTATTACGCAATGCAATTACATGGATTGATGAAGAATGCACTGATTTTTTCGTTTCATCCGTAGACAACGAGTATGAATGGTATGAAAATACGCTTGGAATTACCAAGAAAGAATTGCATGAAATTGGCATCGATTGGATAAACGAAACCTCTGAGGAGATAGATTATGAAGCAGAGAACTAACGCAGGATATACGATTATAGCAAATATCAAGCTCCCCGACTGCGAATACGTACTTGGCGAAAAGCAAACAGAAAGCAGAGAACCTAAATACGTTACTTGGTATTGCGTGAACAGTAAAAATTATTACTACGGCTATTATACCAACAATAAAAAAGATGCACTGATTACGCTTTATAAACGTGCTAAAAAAGAAATCAATTATCGCATTGACAAATTAAATTTAATAACAAAAGGAGAATAAAAAAATGAAACCCTATAAAGCTATGGCACATATTCACTCACTTGACGGAGAAATACGCGAAGTTACCGTTTTAGAAAACGACGGCGGCAATAACTATATCGTGGAATATAACGGTGTAAAATGCACCGCTATTTTCAACTGGTATACCTGTTCGTATTACGCAGATGATAAATATGGAATTATAAAGGAGTGATAGCAATGACCTTAAATCTTAAAACCAGTTGTGTAGAACACAACGTATTAAAAGAATATTTGGAAGAAAATGCAAGCGCAACTCTTGCAGAAAAAATCAATCACGGCGTTTTTATAGAGAAAGACGGAAAACGTTTGCTTAACAGAAAAGATTTGGACGGCTTTATGAAATACGCTTGCGAAGAAGCGAGAAAACTTGCAGCCAAAGGCGCTACCAGTGCTTGCATAAAAGACGACGTAGTATTCGGCTGGGCTATCCACTATTTTGAAGAAGATGAAATCATCGGCAAACTCTACAACGAAGACGGCAGCGAATACAAACCGCCGAAACCCGAATATAAACCCATTCAACGCGTACCTGCCCCTTCCATTCCTGTAAAACCTACACCACCGAAAGCGCAACAATTCAATTTATTTGATATGATGGCGCAGACAGAAGAATCCAAAGCCGACAAATCCGCTGACGAGCTTGACGATGGTAATGCTGAACCCACCGAGCTGAACGTAGATATGGAAACGGGCGAAATCTTATCTTATAAGACCGCAGAGAAAAACGTCCCTAGAACGCAAGGATCTTCGCTTTATCAAAAATACATACAAATTCAAAATCAATATCCCCAAGCCGTAATCGCTTACCGGCTTGGGGACTTTTTTGAAGTCTTTGGGGATAATGCCGTCAAAGTTTCCAATCGCCTTGAACTTACTTTAACGGGACGGGATTGCGGACTGGAAGAACGCGTAGCTATGGTCGGTTTCCCCTATTACGCTGCAGATGTATATTTCAAGAAAATATCAGCATTTGCGCAGCTCGTTATCGTAGACGGGGATTCCGTTTCTCTTTATCAAATCGAAGAACCGCCCTTAAAACCGCAAAACGAGCCTTCTTTGCCCGAAAATTTCGATGATAACGACGATTTTGAGGAAGAACGCGCCTTGCAAAAATTCTTCGATAAAGACGCTCTTTGTCCCCTTTATGAACTCTTTGATTACAACCTGGATATGCAATAAGGAGAAATACAAATGCTTGATAGAAATTATATTAAACCTATCCCTAAAACGATTGTTGCAGCTATTAAACGCAAAGATAAAAACCGTTATAAAACGCCCTGCGGAAACACTCGCTTTTATTCCTACCTATCCACGTGGAAAAAAGAGCTTGTAAAAGTGACCGTTGCAGTAAGACACTATAAAGAAGAATGGTATTGTAAACAGGTCGCCGTTCACGGGCTTCGTTCTGAAAATGCGCTTGTAAAAGACGTAGAATATTTTACCGTTGCTGGATACGTCGTCGGTTGGTACGATATCAAGGCTTGTGCCAGAAAAAAGCAATGGGAAGACGGAAAATGGTATTCCTGCAAAAGAAAATACTTCGATATGTTCGCCCCTACCGTCAATCTTGAGTATTTAGAACGTTTTCCTGAATATCAATACAGCGAATATGAAAACGCGCCTTGCGACGATATTTTATCTTATCTTCGCCTTTATGAAGAATACCCCGAATCCGAATATTTAATTAAAAGCGGTTTGGAATATTACGCAATGAATAAAACGATTTTACGGCAAGTACGCAAGGACAAATCCTTCCATAAATGGCTCGTAGCACATAAAGACGCCGATATGATTACTGGAAAGTATTATTGCAACGCTATCTTACACGCTTATACACATAACGTTCCTATTGCACAAGTAAATATGCTTGAATACCGCAAACGCCATCTTGTTGCAGATTACCACGGAAAAGACATTGTGAAACTTGCAATTAAAAAAGGCGTTAAGGGTGAATACGAACGCTTCTTCGCTTATTTAGACAAGCACGATATTTCTAATTATTTATATCTTGATTACATACGCGCTTGTAATTTTCTTAATCTTGACTGTCACGATGATAAAATCCGTTATCCAAAAGATTTCCATCGTTGGCACGATATCCGCATTGAAGAAAAACGCGTAATAGAAGCCGAGCAAGAACGCTTACGTAAAGAAAAATCCAAGAAAGAGAAAGAAAAGCTTGTCAGCGATTTCCTTATTGCCGCCGAGAAATATCTCCCCCTTGCAGAGTTTGCTGGGGATAAGCATTTCGCTATCTTTATCGCACGCTCCCCTGCCGAGCTTGTAAAAGAAGGCAATGCTCTTTCTCATTGCGTTGGGCATAACGGTTATGATAAGAAAATGGCTAATCAGGAAACGCTTATCTTCTTCGTGCGCAAGATAGAAGAATTGGACAAACCGTTCGTCACCCTTGAATATTCCTTAAAGAGCAAAAAAGTTTTGCAGTGCTACGCTTATCACAACACTAAACCCGAAGAAAAAGTATTGAACTTCGTTCATAAAAAATGGCTTCCATACGCAAATAAACAATTAAAGAAAATCGCCGCATAAGGCAAAGGAGAAAAGTATGAATACTTATTTTAGAATCACCGCTTACAACCCCACGCACGATATTTCCTTTATCGTAGACAGTATTGACAAACACGAGAATATTGGTCAGTTCTGTGTTGCAATCGTAAAACATAGCAGAATTATTGAAGGTTCTTCCGCTACGCAATTTGGCGACGGGAATATTCCCAAAGCTACGTCCAACGGAGAAAACTATATCTTACGCGCTTGCATGAAAGGCAAAGTCACAAAGCAAAACGGCGTTATCAATATCAACGGACGATACTATACACCTAATATGGGAAGATAACACTAACTCCTATATAAAACGTATGGGGAAAGGCTTCACGCCTTTCCCCTTTTTTTATTTCATTCTCGTTATAATACTTTCCAATATGCAATCTTATCCAAACCAAGACGTTCGATAAGACCTTTTTCTTTTAATAATATCAATTCCTAAATTATTCCTGCTCCAAATTAAAATGTGATGTGTATTGAATAAATGTACTTTTAGGAAGAATTTTTAAGCCTTCACCAAAACACTGCATAACCTCTTCTAGTGTCATAACGATATATTTTGAGTCAATATATTTTTTATTATACGCAGTTGCCAATACTCTTTTTAAAATTTGCACTTCTGTACGCCTATTAGGATTTTGATTATATTTTGCAATTTGTATATATATCCTGTTTACATTAACTCCCACACTTTGCTGAGGAAATTGCAAACTCAAATTTTTTATATCAAAATTCTCTAACATTAATGCATTATTAGTTTTACGCACTTTGCTCATTTTTTACTTCTCCCTGTTCTACTCCCTTTTTTACCCAATCACAAAATTGAGCGATATCAACACGAAAAATTTCCAAATATTGATCAATTATATCTTCTAAAGTTTCTTTAAATGAAAAATAATCCAAACAGTAAAGTAGTTCGTCAAACTTTTCATTATTTGTAGTAACACCAAAAGTGAGATAGGGTATTTTCTTCGTTCTACCATTTTCTTTATATTTTCTTATATAGTTATTATTCTCAAACAGTGGAACTATAGTTATAAAATTTTTCCATTTAGCTTTCAATTTATTTTCAACAAAATCTTCATTAATTGAATAAATTAAGCTACAGTTTGACTCATAAGCTTTTTCAATCAATTCGCCGTATTTAATTTCAGAAACCTCATATTCTTCAGGAATAATACTTTGAGGGAAAGAGGTACATAAACGTAAATACTGAAATGTATTTCGATCAGCCAAATAACGAAAATGAAAGCGCACAATATCATTTTTATCTGCATCTACTAAAATTTGTTGCATTTTTTGACAGACTTTTTGTAAAAATCCTAAAAACATCTCGAATAGCAATCTTTTATTTCTTTGAAATATTTTATTTAAAATCTCTGTATTATGTTCGTCATTAGGAGTATTAGCAAACAAATAATTATATAATATTTCATCTATATAATTAATTTCCTCTATCTCCTCCGCTTCATTATCCTTATCTATAAATTCATCTAGTCCATCTAAATCTATATTTTCATATAAATCATTTTTATCTGATTCCGTCATAACGCTTATGACCGCCCTAAACCTTTCAATCCTCTTTATATAAGTCTTTATTGACTCAATAAAGTTTCCCGAAATATAATAGGATTTTGCCAAACTATTATTACCACCACTTAAAGTTATGTATGTTTGTGTCTCTTCCGCTTTTATAGGAAACACTAATTTATTACAATCAATGTGCTTGCTAGTATATATTCTAAAATCAGGCGAAAATGTTCCATCATCTTTAGTACTACGAACATATAGTTCAATAGAATTCATATTCAAATTAAAAACATATGTAGAATACGTATGATTCCCCACATGTCGAGCAGCCATATCTTCTGGCCACCCCATTCCCGTTACGAAAGTGCTAATTGAATGTCTATTATTCACCCAATTATTCACCGTTCTATCATGCGTATGCCCACATAAATACACGTTAGCGTCTAAACCGTCAAATGATACCATTTCATTAAATATTTTATCTTCTTCTTTCCCACATAACGAACCTATGGGATGATGCCCTAATACAATAGTGACATCTGGTCTCATTGAATGTTTATTAAATAGCTTTTGAAATTGTGAACGTATCGTCTCTATTTGAAATTGCCCTAAAATAATATTCCGATTATCATTACCATCAATACAACTCCAAGCGGTATTTAATAATACAAAACAATATTTTTTTCCATGAATCTCTAAAACATCAACCCCAAATGTTTCATTTATAAATGTTTTATTTTGAAAATTCATCTTCGCACCAAAGATTTCATATATTTGTTTGACCAAATATATATATCCAGAACCACTTTCTTCCCCGTAAGTTTCTAAATGATATTTCCAAAAACTATCATAAAAGGATTTATTAAAATAAGTTCCCTCACTTTGCACACCAGTTCCATTTAAAGATCTATATGCTGGTATTAAAAATTTATTGTCTTCACTTCTATATTTATCATGATTTCCTGGTACAAGATAAATACCAGCGACTTTGTCTTTTAAGACTTGATACAGATCATTAAAAAAACATAGTGCATTGTTTACTGCCTTCTGATTCTTTGAATATTGCGGTGCTTGATGCAGTACATCTCCTGTTACTACAACAACTAAACTATCATTCTTAATATATTGAGTTTTTTTTTATATCATCTATTAAACACCTCAGCAATCTTGAATAACCAGAATTATCTGCTCCAATATGCAAGTCTGAAAGATGAAGAATTGCCATATCATTCATATTCGTTTTGTTCCTTATTTTCATCTTTTTCTTTTGTAGGTACCTTTTAATACACTATAAAAATTCTTCTAATTTATTATATTACAAAAAAAATAATTTGTCAATATTTGTAAAAATATTTCATAGCTTTTATCAATAATACTTTTCCTTAAAACACCCTTTTATTCTTCCTATTACCCCTATCACTTATTTAATATAATGTTTCTTATTTTAAAATTAAATTGAGCTTTAATAAAAAAGCAGAAACGACCATGCACTGTTCCCGCTTTTTTATTTCATTCCCGTTATAATAACGCACAATCTCTTAAGATGGTTTCAACAATGTTCCAGATACTCAAAGAAGGATTCTTCTTATAATATTGATACCCAAAATTCTTAACCAAAACATCATCTTCTTGACGTTGTTTCATAATAGTTTTCGCACGAGCTATTGCTTCTTTTACATCACACAAAGTCAATTGCTCCAAACACTTTTGAAAATTATTTCCCTCTTTATAATCTTTCAAAGTTGAAAAATTCATATGATATTCTCTGTTTATAAGAGTTAAATAATCTTTTCTATGCGTTAAACAGCTATTACAAATATTTTTATGTAAAATCATCCAAAGCTCAAATGTAAAATTGCTATACCCCAGATTGTATTGAATTTTTTTCTCTTTTTTGATAGTGCTTAATCCTTTTAAAATCTTTTGAAATTTAAGAATATGTTCTTGTTCTTGGCTTTCCACATCACACAAGTGATAAAGCTGCGGTGTTGTTATACAATTAAACGCTTTCGCCGTTTTATATGGGTCGCTCGTAATAAATGATTTAATTTCCACAGTACAAGCAGATTCCTCCGACGAATTAATAAGTTGTTGCAAATATTTTAAATAACGTGCCTCACACTCACCTTCAACCGTAAAAACATATCTTCTATTTTCTTTTCTCTTAGTCATCATCTGCTTCCTCCTCAAACAAGCTATTGATGACTGGTGTAAAGTCAATATCCCTTATCGCACCATACTGATTGACGAAATAATTTTTCATATAATCAGCCCCATTGCGTACCGCCTTATCCCCTACTGTTTTGAAATCAGCCAAAGTATAATGACTGCTACCATTTAAATCTGAACGCTCAACAAAATGAATCTCATCACGACGGAACAGCCCGCTACTTAAAAATATTGGATTGTGCGTATTAAAAATTAGTTGAGCTTGAGTGCGATTAACATCATCATTATGAAAAATATTTATAATATTCATCAATGCCATAGGGTGAATCGACGCATCAAATTCATCCACTACCAAAGTCGCACCTTTCGCAATTGCTTCAATAATTACCGGAAACTCCCTCACAAAACGCAATGTACCAAAAGACTCATAAATTTCTGCCGGAATAGCTGTCCCTCCTTTTTTGCTTTCTTGGAACAATGAAACCAACGTCGGAGTATCATTTACAATCTTATACCCTAAAGCATTTGAACTAATCCCAAAAATCTTCGCGGCTTGAGTGAGCGTTTTCTCTACATATATAGCATCTTCTTTCTTTTCTAATAAGTGTGGCGTAGCCTTCACTCTATCCGAATGATACAAAACAATCAATTCATTCTCGAACCAAGAAGAAATCATTGAAACTAATTGCTTCGCAAAAATAGTTTTAAATCCATTCATTAAAAACAATTCTTCTTGATCTAACCCACCAATCGCAATATCAACAACTTCATCTATATTGTTGAAAACGGAATTATTAAAATACTGGTTAATTCCTTTAATGTTTTTGCAAGGCTCTACTAAAAGATTATTGCTCGTTCTTTCCATAACAATATGATTATTTATCAAAAGTCTTTCAAGTACGATTTTTCTATGATAATCATATTGCAAAAAACGCCCTAAATCAACCTCAAGAATATATTCAAATAAAAGATTGTTTTCAATAAACTTAATTTCAAACAAAGTATTTGCCTGTTTTTTATTCGTTCTAAACGGAATCAATTCAAGGCTATACGCTGCCATATTGGGCGTAGGTGCGGTTTCAGTATTTTTAATATTCCCACGCAAGATTATATTTTTTAAAACATCTACAGCAGCTACAATGTTACTCTTACCCGCAGCATTTGGTCCGTAAATTACAGCCGAAGATAAACTCGTATATGCTTTCTTCCCAATATATTTCTTTTGAATACTATAATCCAATCCTTTTTGTTTAGGTGCCGGTATCATAGAAAAAACTAATTCATCTTTAAAAGATTTGAAATTTTTTGCCTTAAATTCAAGTAACATTTTTTCACCTTTCTTTTATTTTTCTAATATTTTTTAATGCACATAAATAATTTTACCACCAAAACAACTATTTGTCAATAAGTATTTTGTCGATTTTGCGATTTTTTTGCAAAATCGGAAAATTTTGTTTGACTATTATAACATAGATTTTCATCTTGTCAATAGGGTACTGCCAAGCTTTTTTATAAAAAGCTGAACTTTTTTTATCGTTTTTTTAAAGTTACCCGTTTTACATTTTCAAAACGCACAAAATCATCAAATTCAACTTTTGGCAGTTAGGCGTGTGCTTGTCTTGATACAAGTGGCGGCGCTGCGCGCCGCCACGACAAGCACACGCCAACACGGTTAAATCAAACCAATCAAGAAAACAGAAGCTATCGAAAGCGAGGGTCGGCGCTGAACCGCTTGCCGATCCCTCGCTGCTTTTTCGAGTAGTCAATTTTCCGTTTTAATCTTGATACGAATTTTGATTTCTAACTCGTTGCTCCGCGCATACGCTTTTTCGTTTCTTCGCTCATTGCGCCAAGATATTCTCCTTCGTCCCAACACCCGAACTTATCGTACAAGACAAGCTTTTTATCTTCAATACCCACCCTACACAATACGTCTTCGCTGTTGATGTCTGAAATTAAATACATCGGTAAACCACGGGAATAAACTATCCGTTCTCCCGTCTTTGATACGTATTTCAAAATGTACTCTATCGCCGCAACGTATGCCATATCGTTATCTATTATCTTATCGAAATCCGTCCTGCCGAACTTTGCGTTGAAATAGCTATGCTGGGTTATCTTTCGCATTCGCTTCGTTTTGAAATTATAATCCATCTTTTTTTCCAACGTTCCGTGCATCTCGCCGTCGGGTACTTTCACGAGCGCGTGGAAATGCAAACGCTCGTTCTCACCGCCGCGTTCCCATACACCCATATATTTCCAGCCGTTACGGTTTGCTAGATGGTTTAGACACATTTTCAGCTTTTTACGAAAGCTTTCTTCCGTATGCTTTTTATCGTCATAGGTAAACGTAGCAAAATAGTTAAAACGATTTAAGTACGCTTTCCGAACAAAGCGTTTTCGTCGTTCGTGTACGGCGCGCCATTTGTTGTACATTTTGCTATCCACGTAATACTCTGCAGCTTTATCGTGCTTAAACAACCTTTTTATGCCGTTCAGGATATATCGCTTTTTCGGCTTGACTTTCATATCCTTACTTTCTTCATCCAAACGTTTAAACTCACTCGCACGTGTCACACGTTTCATTTTCGGTTTTTCAGGTCGTTTTTCCCGTTTTGGCGGTACCATGTCTGCGTTGAAATCTACCAACATCTGCTGTTTTTTCTGATAATACGCGTCTATTTCGTCTTGAAACGGACATTCCAATTCCTCGTCCATATCCGTATCAAGCTCTTCCAACTTCGGTAAAACAGAAGCTTTCTTATCCGCAGAATCCTCATCGGCTACCACAAAAACTTCCTCTTTGGGTTTACCGCGCTTTTTACGGCGAACCGTTGTATGCGGTATACCTATATAATGGCTTCCGTTATGATACACCTTTGTTTCGGGAAACCACTCAGGCTCTTTTTTTTCCAATCAATCACCCCCTTTTATTTCCCATACAAATCCCGAATGAAATAGCTGTTTTGTGCTTTCAATTCTTCCACGCTTGCTTTTACGCTTGCGTAAGCCCTATAATCCATCAATCCCACGCCCGACTTTTCAGCTAAATCGTTGAAATAATCAGAGAAACAGTCCGTGGAAAACCTATCCCGATATATCTTGTAATTCGCCAAAAAATATCTCTTCTTTTGGGGCTTGGAATCCTGCGTTCCACGCTCTTTTTCTATGCTTAAAACGCAGTACCCAAACTTGTTATAAATCCGCTCGTTATGCGCCCAAATCTTGCTGACAACCCATTTCAAAAGGTGCATAAAAAGCGTATTATCCCCGCGAAGAAACCGCAATTCATAATACAGGTCTATAAACCAAGCAAAAGCCCACTCGCAAAGCATTTCTTCAATCGTATAGAACGGCATCGCAAGCCTTTCTTCCCCGCTGCTGACAATCGTGAGAATATCGCACAAATCCCTTGCGTCTGCACCCCAGCTTTCAGGTCTTTGCTCATCCACAAACACCTTGATAAACGGAAAATTATCCACCGTTGCGCTATGCCGACACATCTTCAGCCAAGCGTTGAACAAGTCGTTCTTCTGGTTGGCTTCGTCTGCGCCTTTCTTCATTTCTTTCAGCTCCAGCATATTCGCACGCTCTTTCCCGATTTCCGTAATCACAACCACACCGAACTCAAAACTACCTGCCTTCGGGTTATCCGCAATTACCTTTTTACCGAGCCGAAGTACGTCAAAATCGAGTATATGCGCAAAACGCGTATATTCTACCGCAGGCGAGAAAAATCCGTATGTACGCATAGGGAAATTGCCGCTATCGTACAAAATATCTTCTTCGCGGATGGAATAGTTTGCCACCAAAAGGCTGCTTTCAATCACGTAGATAAAATACAGTTTTGCATACGTTTCCAGTACGTCGAAAAGATATTCTTCCTTTAACCCACTGTCGTAATACAGCCCATACCTTTCCACGTCATAACCGTATAACTGCCACTCTACGTTGCCGTGCTTTTCGTATCTCTCACGCTTTTGAGCCACCCATGTACGTATCGAAGCAAGGTTATATACCCTGCCGTATTCCATACACGATTGTAATTCTTTCTCGAATTTTATCCACGGAAAGAACGGAAACTTCATATCCTGCTTTTGCAATCTTATAAACGCTTCTTGGCGGAACATCACCGTTTGCGACAGCGACATATCCGTCGTCAGTGTGGTTTTCTTCTTCCCCATACTCCCACAAGACATAGACACTATCGGCAATTCTTTTATAAACCCGCAGTTTCGCGCTTCGTGGTGTTGCAGCACACTCCGTGCTATATTTTCACGGATATGATTAAAAATAAGCCACGCAACCGTTCCCGTTATAAACCAAGGAAAATGCTTTAATACAAGCCCCGTATCTAAAATGAGATTACAGACTTGTCCGTACAGCGATTTCACGTCAAAACTAACCGAGAAATACAAATAATACGCAACGAACGCCACAATCATAGACGCAAGATTAAAATTCAGCGCCCATATAACTATCCACGCCGTTTTCCATTTTCCGTCCCTTTCTACGTATGCCGCGTATTCCTTTATAAACCGCTTAATCGGGTGATAGGTCTTGCCCATCACCCACTTAAACGCCTTTAACGGCTTGGTGTCTTGGTTATGCTTCGTATTCGGCGTTGCGTACGCTTTCTTTATCAATAGCACGAATAATAACACGAACGGAAGAAATAGCACGATATACCGCGCTACGTTCCCTACACCCTTTCCTACCATAAGCCAAAACGCTTTCAAATTACCGCCTTGAATAAACAAA
This sequence comes from Clostridiales bacterium, assembly GCA_015055785.1. Next base: position 12,377 of record SVHQ01000001.1, read on the forward strand.
CTAAAAAATATATTTGCTTTCAGTTTGAAATCTTCCGTCGTTTTCGGCAAGAACTGTTCCCATTTCAAAACGCCCGATATATCTGTTATCCCTGCGTGCGTGCTATGCTCTATCCCGAACACTTCACAGCCGTAATACTTTACCGACGTTCCCAACGCACAAAGCGTTTCCCACAGCCGCAAGTACGAGCTTTGAAACACCGTCACGCCGAGCGCCACAGACAAAACCGTTATAAAAACAGATAAACTTATAAACCATACTTTTCTACTCATCCGTCACCCCTTCTCGTTAGGAGCTCTTTCGTTTGCGTATCATATATCGTCTTCTCGTCTATTGCGACAAATTCATAAATCTGTTCTTCTCTTTTCATAGAAATCACCCCTTCCTTATATTCGCTTATTTCCAACAGCGCCATAGGCTGCATATTTGCCCCATACCATACACTCTCGTCCGTGAACGCGACCATGGTACCCTGCTTTGACTTAAATACGTACCGCTTATAGCCGTCCAAAGTATCGGGATAGTCTGCCAATCGGCTACCCGTAAAACACGAATAGCCGATTAGCAAGACCGTCACGATAAGTAAAACGACTGCGAGTATTCTACTTACCGCTTTCGTCATTCTTTTTCTCTTCGTCCTCCTTATCTTTTTTCTTAAATAGCAAGCCAATCGCCTTAAACGGCAGACAAATTATCCACCATATCAGCTTGAAGAACGGGCCAACGAACTGCCAAAAGACGATAATCAAAACGATTGCAATAATCAAAATGACCGCGAGCCGTATCCATTTCATCCACTCGTTTAATACGTCCGATTCCGTATACACGGGCGGCGTTGCATCGGGTACTACGTCAATCGGGTTGGACGCCACGGGAATTACCGTATCCGTTTCGCCGTTTGAGAACGTGACGTCGATGATATCGAAATCCAAATTGACCGTCTGGTAGAAAAAGTACGCGTTCGTGTCTTTCTTGTTCCAAACCTCGTCCCCAAGCCAATCCTTTTCCTGTACCAACAGCGACGCTTCCTGTGCTACGTAATCACTCGTTTGATAACGGAACAGATACACCGTACAAAGCTCTTTATTCGCTTCGTAGTATTCCTTAAACTTTGCATAGTCCCCTTGGGATATGTAGAGCCGCTTACAAACTTCTTCCGCCGTACCCGAAAGGTCGCTTTCCTTTACGGGATAAATCGCTTGTATGCCGTTAAAGGTTGTAGAAGTTTCCACGTGCGATAACCCGAATATCTTTTCCCACCAGCTCTGCGCGATTTTCTCGCTCGTCAGCGAATATTCTTCGTCTGCCTTAATATTCACTTCTGTATAGTTTTCGTCTACGTGGGAAAATACTTTTTCGCTGTATTTCCCGTTTACCAATTCACCACCGTATTTTTTTGCGCTTTCTTTCAGCTTCAACAAAATATCTTCGCTACTTACCGTGTAATTATCCGCACTGTCCGTACCGCTACCTGCATAGAACAGCATATACAACGGATTGATGTTCTCGCCTATCCCTTCTACAACGCGATTCCCCGTCTGCGATACCGTGTTCATAAAATGATCCGTATCACAGTTAAAGCTGTAATCGTAGGTAAACGTTTCCGTATTCAATGCGCCCGTTTTCTTTATGTACGCGCCCAAATACATATAGTTCAACACGCTGTCGTAGTTCACTAGCGAATCTTCGTCCTTGGAAATCACTTGTCCTAAATACGGCAATATCTTGTCGTACGCCGTTTCGTTGCCCGTCACAAGCGCGGGCTTTAACACCGCGTTTTTCCATATCGCGTGAATTGCCGACATCCCGCCGTATTTCTTTATCACGGCATTGGGCACGGCAAAGTATACGCTGTGCAAGCTGTCCTGCGTATAATTGTTTTTCCCGTTCGTTCCGCTGGGGCGGTACGCCGTGGAATGTACGTTCAGCGTCAACGCTTCCGCTTGTTCGCTATTGCACGCTAACGTATTGCCCGCAGACGAATCGCTTCCGTAGCCTGCCGCATAACCGCTATAACGATAGGTCGTTTCTACGGAATATTCCGTGGCGTTCGTCTTGCCTTGTTCTAACAGCTCGATTCCGCTGACACGGTACACGCGCTCGCTGCTGTTTAAGCCTTGTAATAGCGTTTGCTTTTGCGCTTCCGTCATTACCACTTTGAATTTGTAAAATAAACCTTTGTACGCCGCTTCCGTTGAATAATTCAAAAATGCAAGCTGGTATTTCGTATAGTTTTGGCTCGTACTCAAACCGTATGCAAACTGAATTTGATTGAGCGGATGGTCTACCGTAAAAACCAACCCTTTCGGGTTATACACGTATACGTACAAACCGTAATTGTCCTGTAAGTTTTCATAGAACGAATAACAATACTCCACAAACGACAATACTTGCGTATCCTTGGACTCGTCAAAAGCGTACTCGGTAAGACTAAATTCTTTACCGTTTACAATAGAGCCTTTCAAATCGTCCAGAGCGTCCGTCTGTTCGTACGTTATCCCTTCCTCTGCCGTCACAAAAATAGTGGCAGGGAATATCCCCGCCACCACCGTGATTAGCGTTAATGCGAAGGATATTACGGCTGTGAAAATTTGCTTTAATATCTTTCTCATAAAACCTGCCTTTGCCGATTAAAATATCAGCCCTTCTTCATTCAGCTCTATTTCTACGGAAAAACCGCTATTTACGCTTTCCGTAGGCGAGCTATCTTCCTGCTTGGGTTCCACGTTTTTAAGAAGAACGGCAATACCGCCTACGGCTATTACGCAAAGCATAACCGCAAGTATGATTTGTATCCAATTCTTCATAACGCCACCCCGTTAAAACACCAATTCCGTCGCATCCAGCGCAACCGCGTTAATAGGCGTTCTGTTCGTATACCCGTCGCAATATACCTGCGAAGTATAGGTGTACTCGCCATAGCTGCCTATCACCTTAAAATTCACCTGATACAGCCCCGGCGTTGTGATATTGTCCAAGTATGCCGCGATTTCCGCAGGCGTTAAATTTTTGAAAGCAATATCCCCAGCGCGCTGCATAATAAACCAATACACGATATCGTGGTCGTAGTCGAAATAAACCTCTTCGCCGTAATATTCCGTGTTGATTTCAAAATTCCCCGCGCCCGTTACCGACAAATCGTTTACGCTGAAATGGTCGCCCGTGCCTACGTAATCCGCATACGCAGAAAACTGTACGCTGTACGTGAATTCTTCCGCAAGCGTATATACGTCGCTCGTTTCTATCGACGCATTCACCTTGCCGCCCATACCTTGTATACCTTTCCCGATTTCATACTGCACCGCCGTAGAGCCGCCAAGTTGAATGGGTAAATTCCCAAAATTCAAGCTTGCCGACGTCACCTTTTGCGCGTAATCCACCGTACACGTTGCGAACTTACTCGCATCCGCCTGCGATTTTACCGTGATTACAACTTGCTCGCCAAACGCTTGCAAACAGCTCACCGTTGCCGTCATACCGCCTGCTGTCACGGGTTCCAACGTCACGTAATCAGTCACTTCTTTTCCTTGCGCCCACGCACTCTCTGCGTTTGTCCACGCAATAGACCAGTCCAACAGCTTATTCTCCGCCTCAACAGGCGTTACCATTGCCGTGAGCGTATACGCCATTTCTGCCGTCGGCATTACACCGTACGCAGCATACTCTTCCAACGCTAGCGTTGTTCTTGCGATTTCAATTCCGCTTTCTTCTTCATTCCCGATAACGACGTTGCTATCCGTCTGCTCCGTTTGCTCTACCGCATTGGTTTCCTTTCTATGCGTATACCAATACACCGTTGCCAACGCCGTCGCAAACGACGTCCCGATTACCATAGCGCTCGCCAAAGCAAAGGCTATAAACATTTTGAATACATTTCTCATGGCGCACCCCTTTAGCTGTTTTCAAGCAAATAGGTGCCAGCAAAGTTACCCACTAAATTTGCCGAGTTAAATGTAAACGTACCCTTAGCTTCGCCGCCATACAAAAAGGCACCGTCAAACGTGATTGTATCACCCGCTTTAATTACAACATCATAATAATCGTCCGTTTCGTAGTATTCAATGGTCGTGTTTTCAGCCGTTAATACAACTTCCCCCATTCCACCGTCCGTTGGCTCGAACGATGCCACAAAAGTGCCGTCATATAATACGCCGATATAGATATTGCTAGCCGTGTAATCTTCCATAGCACCGTCCTCTATTTTGCAAGAGAAAGAAGCCTTAATTGACAAGAAATTCCCATCAACCATCGAATAATTGACGTCCTTGTGAATTCTAAATACGTTCCCACTTGCCACCGTATTGCTTTCAATCGCTTTTTCCGTATAACTTACGTACGGCGTGGCATACGCAGCTCCGCAACCCGTACATATACCATCCACGACGTTATGTCCAAACGCGGGAATAACTTCTTGTTCCGAAAACACCTTTCCGCAATCCGTACACTTGCTCCCGTTCGTCTTGCCCTCTTCCGTACAAGTCGCCGCAAAGCCTTTAAGTTCAACCACGGTATGCCCCTTCGCAAGGATTACCGTCTGTTCTTTTAAGACTTCATTGCAACGAGTACAAATAGAACCTTCCGTTTTACCTGCCGTAGTACAAGTAGCCGCAACCGCTTTCAAGGCTTTTACGTTATGCCCAAGCATAGGCGTATCCACGGGCGAAACAAGTACTTTTTCGCACGTCACGCATTTCACACCGTCCGTGAGTCCCTTTTTCGTACACGTTGCGGGAACGGCTTCAATAACCGTGTTCACGTGTCCGTTTGCGGGAATTTCTTCCGTCAAAACGTACTTACACTCTCCGCAAGTATACATAATTGCGCCAGCTTCTTCACACGTTGCTTCCGCTGTGATTTCGCCCTCACCGTACACGTGCTCGCACTTCGCCTGCTTGTCTTTCTTGACGCCGTTGGCAATCGCAATCGACGCCCCGACGATACCTGCTACTACCAGCACACCGACTACCACGCCGATGATAATTTTTGCTTTCTTGCTTAAATTGATATTCATATAAATCCTCCTTTTATAATAGGGGCTGAAACTTCTCATTTCAGCCCCTTTTCAAACGTATTAACCATTATCGATTAATGCGTTCATCTCGCACCTGCCTTATGCCTTTACTTCAAAAGCATTTCGAGCAGAGCCTTATCCGATTCTTGGAAGGGCTTGATTTTACATTCGTAAACCACACCGTCTTCATCCACGGATTTTACGCCGTACGTATTGCCCGTCATGGTAACGCGACCTTTCTCATCCTTAATCTCAAAAGGCTTTACAGTAAGCTCCGCTGCGTTAGAATCCGCAAATACGATTTCAAGAACCGTATAACCACCGAAATCAGGCGGCGTAATTCTTACCTTAACTTCCATACCTCTGACAACACCTTTTACAAAATACGAAAAATGCTCTTTTTCATCCTTACCTACGTATACTTCTCTTTCTACATAAATCTTATTTTTTGCCATACTTTAAACCATCTCCCTTTCACTTTTATTTTGCTTTCTTTTCAGGCAACTTCGTTCCCTTTTCACGCGAGAACTTCTGCGCTTCCTGCTTACTCAAACCTGCGTCACGCGCCATCTTATAACGGTACATACCTGCATTGTCCGACTGCGCAAGCATATACCCAGAACGCAAACCCTTATTATAATCGTCTAAGGGCTGGTCTTTCTTCTCACCGCGCATATGGATACCACTCCTGCGCTCTTCCGCGTAGCCCTGAGCTCGTTTGGAAGGTTTAAGCCATTTTCTTTGATTATTATCTGCCATAATTTTCTCCTACTTTTTATTTGCGCCTACTTTCTTAAAGGCTTCTAACCTTACTCATTTCAGCTATTCAGTTGTAATTTATAATGAAACGCCAACGGCTTTTTTGGAACGCTACGTTCCGTGCGAGTTTGTGTAGGTGGCCACCTTTACCGCGCGCGACACGAAACATTCGGTTCTTTCTGCGTTGTACGTTTGATTATCTTCCTTATTCTACATACGTACGCGTGTACATCGTGGACGGCAAGCGTTTTCCGTTTATCCGCTTTCTATCCGCAAACACCGCTTTGTACGCTACTTCGCGTTCCAGTGTACGTTTATAATAGGTATCTACGCTTACGATTTGGTTCGTATCATAACCGTCCGTACCGATGTGGATTTCTTGCTTTACGATAAAGCCTTTCGTGCGGTATACGTTGCTTGCGTTTACCATAAAATCCATTGTCGCAATTATCACTTTCTCACCTCCAAAACTTCAACCATTCTTGTGTTGGTTGTGAACCCATTATAGCAGTTTCTGAAAGCAATTTTTAGCAAATAATCCCCAACACATTTCACAGGAAACCAACGGCAAAACCAAAGAAAACTCAAACAAAAACCAAAAATCGTTATTTTTTGTATGAAAAAAGCCCGACTGAATTTCAGCCGAGCTTTTACTCATTCTTCTATATGCGATTGTAAAAATTGTAGCAGTTGTTTATGTAGCATTTGAATATACTCCGGGGTGTAATTCACCACAATCGAATAGGCTTCCTGCGTATATCCTTTTATATACAATCCTGCGTACAAGTCATAAAGTTTGATGGGTGCCGTTTGCATCGCTTTATGATACTTTTCCACCAAATTCATAATTTCGTTTCGCCCCGTAGTTTGAAACGCTTCGTCCATTCTCTCCTTATTAATGTAGTAATACCTTATCTCTCGTAAATCTGCTCTAATTTGCTTAAACGTTATCATCTTTTCGCCTCCCGATTTTACTCGGCTTTATAACGAAAATCCGACAACAGTATCAGCTTTTCTATCAATTTTGTACGCTTGTCGCTATCGGGCAATTCTTTTAGTCCCTCTAAAATCAGCCCCGCTTCCTGCGCGTCAAATATTTGATGGAACTTATCCGTCCGTAAGAGCTGAACCCCACCGCGCCTTCTTCCACCGCCGTGATAGGTCGTTATCATTTCTTCTGGTATATCTTGTATATGTCTAAATACCGTTATGTAACTCACTTCGATTTCTTCTGCAATTTCTTGAATAGTGTGCAGCTTACAATCAGACAGATAAGCCAAAATACGATTGTGTATGTATCGGCTTCTCATATATAAATCCTTCTTGATTGCATTATACGAAACATAAATTATCAATGTATGATAACTTGCTTGGAAAAATATTCCACTTTTTATGTTTTTCTTTTGCAATTTTTGTCGGACTGACTATATGCGAATCCGATTTTCGCTTTTAACTTAATTCTTGCCCGCCATATCTAAATTAACGCCGTTAATATTGCCTTATCATTTACAGTAATTGAGAAAACTAGAATTCAGATTCCTCTTTAGAAACAATAGCTTATCACGAAAGATTTGCTATCTCGCCGTTAATTAACTCAGGGCTAAGAATAGTTCCCTTATAATAATAGAACGAACCTTCTGCACAACGAAGAATTCCTAAGGCTACAGCATCCTCAATAATTTGAGCCATACTATCCGTTGAAACTTGCGTTCCCGTAACATTCGTTATTGAAAGCCCAGTATACAATTTCACCGCCATATATCGAATAGTCAAACCTTCCACGTGAATACGATTTTTGTATTCCGTCTTTTGCTCCACGGAAAGTGTTGTATCTGCATCAACTGCAGAAAGAGCAGCCGTAATATTCGCATACCAGATTTGAAGCATAGAATTATCGTAACTGCCCCAAGAATTAGCAGTGTCATCCCAATACTTCTTAACAAACATTGCTTCTCGCACAACATTATTCGCAATTGTTGATTCACCGTCTGCGTTCAATGCCATATCGGAAATAACTTTATACCTTTCTTGTTGCAAAGAAAGCAATGCTTTCATAGATTCCCATCCTGCGCCGTAATACGCCTTACAGAAATCTTCGATAAGCATATCTACGTTTGCATTGACATTTTTAGAAAGCTTTGCTTTCAAATACACCTTCAACGCCGCCCAATCAGGAGAAACAGGATTGCCCACCTGCCCCATATCAATCAAGCTCGTTATGTTGTTATTTGCCAATTCTTGATACTTGCTTTGCATATTCGTAATCGTATCAAGCGGAACAAAATAGTTATCATAATGCTCCGAGTAATTCCAGAAATGTACAGTCCCGCCAAACTTCGTCCAATTTTCAAGCTGCGTTTTATACCAACCATTCGGTTTGCCGTATTTAGCGTCTACTACGCTATCGTCGAAATCACGGTACAAATTCATTTCAAGAGGGGCTATCATTACGCCCATAGAAACATACTTGCCTGAATAGAATTTCAAGTCATTCTTATATGCAGGAGCTTCCAAAGTTTGATTGTACGCCAAAAGATTGAGTTGTATATTTCTTCCTAAATCATATTTATCCAGAGCAGCCGCAACTAAGTTCATAAAGCGAATATACTCTTCCGCAGGAGTAGTATAAGGATTGTTAGGGTTCCAACCGTTATTATCGGGGGCTGAGAAATTATATGCGCTCAAATAATCCTCGTACGCCTCGTCTTCTTTAATCATTTCATACAATTCCGCTGCAACGTAAATTGCCATTTCAAAATTATTATAAGAAAGATTGAGAGTCGTAAAGGTTTCCCCATAAACGTCCGTCGTCTCAACAAACCACGAAGAATGACTAGCAGCATATTCGTCTTGAGAAATAATTTCAAGAAAATTATGCCAAGAATTTGTGTATTTCCAACTGTTAATATATCCAAGTCTGCGTTGATATAAATGATTCGGCTGATTGTCAGGTTTCCCGCCGTTCGGGTCAGAAATATATGTCAAACCACCGTCATATGCCCAATTCAAATCAATATCGGGGTTTACCGTAATACACATACTCCCACCGATTGCATCATTATTAGAATACGTATAAACAGTATCCGTATAAAACTCTAAGCCGTATACTTCCGACAAATAACCGTATACAGCGCTCGCTGTACCGTATTTCGTTTTACCATACAAGTAGGTATTGCCGTTATTTTCACAAACAAGCTTATAACCGCCTTGCGTATCCAAACCATAGCAAGTATATCCTGCCTGCAAAGCAAGATTTTTCCCTAATACGAAATATCTATTCCCATCAAGCGTTGCTATATCGTCCGTGTAGATAATTTCAAGCTCTACGCCCGTGATTTCCGCATACAAATCACGCAATTCTCTGGTCGCAAACTCTATTTCGCCATAATTATATATATCTTCTGCTTGAATTGCCGTTTCTACAACAATGCCACTATACTGTACCGTACTTTCCTCATAATTCAAACCGTTAGAACCGTACAATTCACTGCAATAAACAGTCATTGTAACACCCGTACTGCATCCAGGATAAAAACCCGTGGAAGGGTGTCCGTATAAAATTACATCCAGGGCGTTCGTACCGTAAGAATCATTCCTATAAGAACCCGTCAACCCCGTTTCCGAATAGACCAGCTCCCCATTTTCATTTGTTACCGTTATATCCCAAACTTCCAATGCCGTTTGGCGCAACGTAAAATATATCCAACCGCTTACAGATTTACCACCGCCGACATTAAAGACAAAATAAGTGTCCGTCTTTAAGGCGAAATATACTTCCTGATAATCCGTCAAATTCACACTGCTGAATGCGCCGCCATGCAAAAAGGTTTCACTTCCGTCACTTACATATTTATATACACTCTTAAAACCGTTCGCAGGAGAAATTTCCGTTGTTTTTGCAAAGCCAGCACTCGTTTCATATACGCTTTCCGCAACCACGCTATCCGTAGAGAAAGCCTCGTAGCTTGTTGCATAATCAGCGGCGTAATCTACGTCCAAAACACCGCGCAAGTCCGTAACGCAAACGGTTAAATCAGCGTTTTCACTAGCATACTGCTCAAAACTATTCAAGAAATTTTGTAATTCCGCATAACCATTAAAGGTGTAACTATTTTGACCGCCAGCCCAATTATTTTCTACGAAAAATTCCCAACTACCATCGACATTTTTATGAAGCGTAATATACATCCATACATTATGGCTTGACTGATAACAATCCCACGAAGAAAATAAAATGTTAGAATTTACGCCTTTCATCCCAAAACGAACGGTTTTATATGCTCTAAAATCAATATTCGTAAAAGCACTACTGTCATAACTATCAACGGAGTATACCTTCGAGAATCCAACAGGAACCGTTTCATTACGCTCATCCGCTCCATCTAAAACCGACATCGCAATACGTTCCCCATAAAGCGCAGATTGATTATTAGAAAGCGTTCCACGCAATTCAGAAACATAAACCGTCAACGTTTCGCCCGTAGAACAATAAGGGAAGAAACCCGCAATATTACCATATAAAATTGCATCCAATGCATTATTGTTGTAAGTAGCGTTCGTAGCATACGCCCCATTTAATCCTTTGATAGAATATATCGTTTCTCCAAGGTAGGTCGCCGTCAAATCCCAAATTGCATTAGAAGTCTGTACAAGCGAGAAATAAATCCAATCTTCGCTTTCTTTCGTTAATTCTTGATTAAAATTAAACTTGTTTGACTTGATTGCAAAGTGCACTTCCGAATAAGTGGTTAAATCCATGCCACAGAAAGCGCCGCCATGAATATCAGTATCCGTTGTGCTTTCAAACTTATATACGTTTTCAAAACCGTTCGCAGCAGCACATTCATTTGTCACCGAAAAACCAACACTCTCGTCGTAAACGCTATTTGCAATAATTTCCCCTTTGATAGGCTGCAATTCGGGAAGTTCAGGAATATTTTCAATATAACCAACATCGATGTATCCTATCAACTCCGTAATATAAATTTCCGAAGGCGGGCAATCCGTATAATTACGATTATCCATCACAAACGTTAAAATATCGCTTAACGTATTCCCTGTTCTCTTTGTAGTTTTTCCACCAAATGTAATCTCCCAACCAGAAGTTGTTTTTACCATTTCAACCTCATGCCACTCAACGCTTCTGGTCCAATAATGATCCCAACTGTCAAATAATACCCAACTGCTATCAACATCAATCATAAAGGTCAGCTTGGTATATTTTTCAAGACTAATATTTGCCACATTCGCTTCAGGATTCGTACTAGCACCCGAGGAAACTGTATTGTTAGGAATCAAATAATATACATTTGAGTAACCATTCGGGGCAACTTTTGCCGTGGTCGCAACGGAATCCGTCAAAATCTTGTCCGCAACGATTTCCGTTCCGTCATAATCAGCCATAGTTGTACCAAGCAGTTCACTACAATATACAGTCAAGGTTTCTCCGCTGGAACAATACGGGAAGAATCCCGAAGGATTACCATATAAAATTGCGTCCAACGCATTATTAGAATAACTGGAATTTGTTGCATATGTGCCCCTGAAATTTGTACCGCTATATACAATTTCACCATTCTGCGTAGCAATAATATCCCACATACCCGTAGTCGTTTGTGTCAATGTGAAATAAATCCAGTCATTTGATTGCAATGTTTTTTCTTGATTAAAATTAAATTTCGCAGTCTTAATTGCAAAACGAACTTTACTATACCCCGTTAAGTCTGCCGAACTGAAATGTTGTCCGTGAATATCCGTCCAAGAAGTAGAAGTATACGTATATACATTTTTGAATCCCGTAGCGCTTGCAATACTGTCTGTTTTTTCAAAGCCAGGCGTCGTACCATAGAAAAGCGTATCATATGCGCTTTGCGTAACCATTTCTTCAACTTCGGTTAAATAACCATTGCCCGGATCAGCACGCAATTCGCTGCAATAAACGGTCAGTTCCGTTTCCCCTTCTCCCAATACAGGGTAATAAATTTCTCCGCCTGCGGGATTTCCATACAATATAGCATCCAATGCATTATTAGAATAACTCGCATTCGTAGCGTATGCACCCGAAAGCCCCGTTGCTTGGTGCAAAATGTTCCCAATTTCATCTTTTACTGTTATAGACCAAACCTGCTCTGCCGTTTGCTCTAACGTAAAATAAATCCAACCATCTACTCGTTTACCCAAATCTTGTCCTAAAACGAATACATTATCCGTCTTAATCGCAAAATAAACCTTACTGTAGTTGCTCAAATCCGCCGAGCTGAAATGTTGACCGTGAATATCCGTCCAAGAAGTAGACGTAAACGTGTACACGTCGTCGTAGCCCGTTGCACTATCGATAGCATCTGTTTTTACAAAACCAGGCGTTGTTCCATAAAAGAGCGTATCATACGCACTTTCCGCTACAACATATTTACCATTATATTTCTCAAATGTTGCCGTTAACGTCGTGGTACCTGTGAGTTCATCATTTTCAAAATCCCAAACCTTGCCTAAACGAGTAACCCATCCTTTGAATTTATAACCAGCTTTTTCTGTTTCAATTTCAGGAGCAACCAACTTTGAGCCGTACGGCAATGTTTGGCTCTCCACGGTTCCGTCTGCATAACGGAACTTAACGGTTGCATTTTCTACAATATAAGGCTGTAATTTTGAAGTCAGTGTTGCGTCAGAAGCAATTGCAGTATTCGCAACATCCGTCATCGAAGTAGCAGGCGAAACTGGTGTATATTCCACAGTCCCGTCCCCATATTTGACATAACTTACCGCAATCATACGCGCGCCATAAGAAGATGCGGGAATATCGTACAAATATACCGTTGATTGCATATATCCGTCTAAATCTGATTGATACCAAATAGAAGTCGTAGGAATATTTACCGCCTGTTCATTTTCAAGCGTCAAAGTTTCATCAACACAAAGCAATTCCGGCAAAATCAAAGTACCGGTCGTACAGCTTGCATCCAAAGTATTGTATGTATCCATTTCCATAACTGTATGAAAACGCAAACCGCTCCCATCTTGGTCATTCAACAGACGGACGCCAGCCCCTTTCACATAAAAAGTATCTGCGGGCAATTCTGCGCTCGCATTTACTTTGGGCATCCAAAAAGAAAATGCTCCTGCAATACAAGAAATGCACCCAATACTGAATAACGCAATTAAACTTTTTTTAATAGCATTCTTTTTCATAGTTTTTCTCCTTAACCCCAAATATCCCAATCTGGATGCTGTCCACCTTCTTCCGGCGTTTTCCCATCCTCAAAACCGCCACTTGTCCGAATGACATCATTAGCATTCAAAAATATGACATCCATTTTCAATTCAAAATAATACTTTTTTTCTATTTCCTTCATATTTATCTCCTTTATTACGGGCGCTGAAATTCAATATCCACCCAGCCATCTCCCGATTCTTCCTTTTCATTTTCCAATGAGTCTTGCGTCGTAGAGTTATCCAATTCTAAAGATGTATCGCTTGACTCTACGGATGAATTTCCACTGGAATTATCCTCAATAATTGAATCTCCTTCTGCCCCTAAGTCTTCAGAGTTTTCCATTTTATCCAATGCGCTTTGTTCCACACCAGTAGATGGCAGATTATTACTAAAACACGCACTACCAACGAATAGAAAAATTGCTAAAATACAAGCAAGAAAATAATATCGTTTTTTCTTCACTTTACACTATACCCCTCCTTTTTAAATGATAACTTCTAATAGAATACTTCATCATAATTTAAGTATAGCATAGAGCATAGAAAACCGTTATAACATTCCCACCAAACCAATTGTAAAAAATCACCATTTTATTGTGTGTACATTATTTTTCCATTACTTGTTTTTTTATATCAAAAACAAGTAAAAAAACCTATATAGTATCTCTATATAGGGGCAAAATATTGAATTTCATTATATTCTAACATTCATTAACTTAAAAAGAAAAATATTTTATAGCAATTTTTGCAAACTGTTTTCACCCTTTTTTCTTTTAATAACAAATGACGCAACAAGAACCCCTAAAATTCCTGCAATTGATTTTGCTAACAGTACTGGCAGCAAACAATCGGCATTAAACGCCAAGGTGAAGGCAAGGTGATCAGCCAACACAAATGCACCAGAAACGGAAAAAGCAGAATTATAAATAATTCCCTTATCGTCCATTTCATTCATCATACCAAATGTCGTCGCGCTATTCGCCAAACATGATAACAATCCTATAGTGGATTTCTTTCCAATTCCTAATGCTTGACTTAATTTTTCAATAGGCTTTTGCAATAAAAGAGATAATACTTTAATAAGCGGCAACGCTCCCGCTAACACACACATCGCATTTATTACAATATCCGTTCCAGCATTCAAACTATCGGTATGTGGCAATAATTTTATACCTGTTAAAAACTCAAAAATTCCAACAATAAGCCCTATCGTTACAAGAATTTTAATAACATGTCCTAATACAGAAAAAATTTTCACGCACACTTCAGGTGCCTTAACTAAACCTATAACAATAACTATTGCAAGCAAAGTTAATGGTAAAAGATTGATAAGCAACGTAAGAATGGGAATGGACATGCAAATACCGCCAATAAAGCAACCTATCGGAATAGTAGCAATACCACATAATAAACCAAGTAACATAGACTTTTGTTTCTCTTTATTTACCACGCTTATCGCATATGGCAACGTAAAAGAAACTGTTGCCCCCATCATTGACGCCACCACCAATCCGTTAAATTGACCGACAGCAGTATCGTTAGCAACCGCCTTAGATAACGCTGCACCGCCCATATCATTAGCAAAAAACATAGATGGTATTATTGATGGGTCTAAAATCCCCGTCATTACATTCATTATCGGCGTCAACAGCCAAGCAAATAATGGAGATAAAACAATCATCCCTACCATAGAAAGCATTAAAGCTCCCACTAACTCTATGCCTTTTTCAAATTCTTCTCCAAGCCCAAGTTTATTACCTATTATGCGGTCTATTGCTCCTAAAGCCGCAAACATAGCCATAACCCAAGAGATTACATTCATACTTATTTCTCACTATTAGTTTTGATCGCATCTTTCAAGCGATAAAATAAATGAATTTTCTTTCATAATTTCATCTATTTGAGTTGAAGTATATTCTACATCCGTATATAATTTCGCTTGATAAATCAATTTTTCGTCTTTTCGCTCTACAATTAAACTATGGTATTTATCCAATCCAAAAATTTCCTTTACCTTTTCTCTTTCATTACTCTTTTGCTCAAAAACTATTTTGATTAAAAAGGATTTCTTAGGCTGAAAAATTTTCCAATCCCTGTGTAAAAGCCATTGAAAAAATATCAATGTAACAGTTGCGAGTACGGCTGTTATATACATTCCACCGCCGCACGCCATACCTATACCCGCCGTTACCCAAACCCCAGCCGCCGTCGTTAACCCGTGCACTTCATTTTTTCGATACACGATAATCCCTGCGCCCAAGAAACCAACACCCGCGACTATTTGTGCCGCCACACGCGCCGTATCAACTTCATCGCCAAAAGCATATTTAGAAATAACCATCATCAATGCAGAGCCAAAACATACCACTGTATGCGTTCGCATTCCCGCTTCTTTTGCGCGTAGCTTTCGCTCATAACCTATGCAAAATCCTAGTAATGCGGCAAGTAATAAACTAATACCATGCCATAATTCTTGTATGTGAATAACACTTTCTAAAAATTCTTTCATTTCAACCTATTATTTCTCATTGATTTCCGCCAATTTTTGAAATTTTATTTTTACGGAATTACTTCTCTTTGCCAACATTATATCATTGAAATGCGCAATACCATCTTCATAACCCATCACTGCAAACCGAGTATCGTTATACAGCACGTTTTCTATATTTTCAACACGACCTTGTAATATTTCCACTTCGGATGCGACGTACTTTTCACCATTTTGTAAATATCGGAAATTTAATGGATATAACGCGCCCTCACCGCTTACTGAAAATTCCAACCATTCTATCGGTTGATTTTCTATTAAAAAGCGAAAGCCATAACAACCACCCAAATCAAACCCAACCATACTAGACTTAGCACCACCACTGTACACGACAATTGGAGTACACTCTTGCTCATATTTGACTCGAATTTCCATCTTAACGGTGCAATATCCATCATGAAGCATTAAATCGGTGTATAAAATGCCCCTTTCTTCCTTATTCTTAATATGTTTTTCTATCTGCTGTAATTGCGCCCTACGCGCTAAACGCCTATTTTGAAACGCATTATTACAGCTTACAATATCTTGACGATAAATATTCCACAACTTCATTTCATTCCTTTCGACGAAATCATACCGTTGTGAAATATCCAAAATTTCGTCGCTAAAATATCTTTCGGGAAAAGATTTTCCTTCTCTTGCATCGAAAAGCTCTTCGCCCAGATTTTCAACTCTCAAACCCAAGTGAAATCTTTCCAAATAATCGTATATATCCGTTACGATATTATTTTGCAATGAATCGTCATCTTCCTTTACCCAAGTACGCACTTCTTCAACCGCATATTGCAGCTGTTGCGTAAGCATATATTTAGGAAAATATCCATTTTCAGACATCTGTATTACATTCGCTGTATAGCCGGAATAAAATGCTGGAATATTCAATGAAAGCAACAAGCGAGCCCTATTTTCATTTCCTAAAAATTGCGCATAAATTTTAATTTTCTCGCTTTTCGTCGTGCAGTTTCCATTCCATAATGCTCCCGCATAAGCAATTAAAGGATATGAACCAAAATAGAAACTACTCGGTTTATCCCACGAAGTCATAATAGCGCCAATAGGATTGTATTTATTCGCGTAATTTGTAAACGTATCTACGTTATAAGTACAAGACGCTCCATGCGCATAAGTGCAGAATATATAAGAAAATCCTAAACTTTCATAATAACGAAACCAATCTCTTTTGATTCGATTTGTCCAATGCCCCGCCGGCTCGTTGTCAACGTACATATAATTCCAATTACAAAAGATAATATCACGGGGAAGTAAATGTGCAATATCCGCATATTCAAAAAAATCATCCCACATCATCATTCTTTTGCCTAAACCCGTTATGAGCTGATAGCTATGCATAACATGTTCGTAAAACAAATCCGCTTTGCTTCTTCCCTTTTCTAATTCTGCTTTACAACGAGCACAAACTGCAAAATCAAAAGGCTCATCCAATCCTATATGTACATACTTGCTTTTAAAACAACTACATACATCCGTAATGTATTTATCCAAAAATACATACAAGTCAGGATTCATAGTACAGCCACACGTACCACGTTTCAAAGATGAAAAACCTCGCCCTTCTTTTGCCTCATCTTCACACTCAGACAAATTTTCCAACGCAGGATATGCAAAAAACTTCTCTAAATGCCCTAAATTTTCAAAGGCAGGAATAACTTCTATCCCTTTTAATTCAGCATAAGCAACGATTTCCTTTATTTCGTCTTGCGAATAAGTCGTTTCCTTTGCAAAATATTGCGTATCATCCGTACGTACAACGTTTTCCAAATAAACAAGTAAAGCATTGTAGCCGTTCAATGCGGCAAAATCTACATAGCTTTTTATAAAGGAAATATTTTCCTTTTGTCTTGCCAAATCAATTTGCAAACAAACAATATCCATACGTCCCACCTTCGCTTAAAATACTCAATCTAAAGAAATGACTTGTGTCCCATCTCCCGTAACGTAGTGCGTTTTAACTCCTAACTGCTCCATCCATTTTCGCGTGACTGCCGTCCCATACATTCTGTTACGGCAAAAAGGCGCTTTATCGACCCAATCTTTCGTCATCCAATCGGGGATTTCTTTTTCTTCGTATAACCATTTCGGGCAACACCACAAACACGCCTTCGCCCCAATTTCCGCATACACTTCCATAGACACGTTCATATGTCCGTGATGCGCCATTTGCACAATGTCGGCTTTGAGTTTATCTCTCGATTCACGCAACAGCAAATCCCCTGCTTCTGGTCCTAAATCTCCTAAAAACAGTACGGAAACAGTTGGCGTAGAAAGCTTAAATACCAAGGAAGAGTCGTTCATTAAATTGGCATACAAACCATCGTGATATGAAAATAAAAACTCGATTTTCACTTCATCTATTTGAAGAACTTCGCCTTGACTGGTAATATGTTCTTTATCGATAAATTTACTTCGTACTGCATTAAATTGCGGTAACACTTCGTTTAATTCAGCGCAAAGATATTCATAATCAGGCACATCTTTTTTATTGATAAGCTCTTCGTAGCACGGAAAATTATAATAGATGTGTTCAACATCAAAATCCACACCGCCGTTCTTTTCCATTTCGTCAATAAAGCCTAAAATATGATCGTCATGCGCGTGCGTTAGAACCCACGCTTTTATTTTTCTGTTGCCAACGTATTTTTTAAGCAATGGCATATCTTCAGGCCTTCCGCCATCAACAATAATACAATTATCCTTATCCGTAACAATAACAAAACTCATCATAAACGGACTTGTTTCCGTCAACATATACATAGTTGCCATAATTTTTCCTCTTTTACCACCAAAGACTGTAAATAAGAACTCGGTTCAAAACCGCCGAAGCGATTTTGAACCTATGTCTTCCATTAATTAATCGTTTACCCAAACGGGATACCCGCTGGTAGTATCCCAAAGCTCACCGAATCCGCTATAATTATGATTTGCATTTTTCATAGCATCATAGTTTTCATAAATAAACATACCCATAAATTTCGTATCAGCCGAACCATTTTCACCCGAATAACTCGTATTCTTATTATTAAGCTGAACCGTCGTAATTAAGTACGTATTTTCACAAACAAACGAAGTTGCATCCACACCAGAGCCGTGAATTACGCCTACCTGATAATAATTATTCTTGCCATGGTCCGCCATCACTTCCACAACAACATTCTTCATAACAAACGTAGTTGCACTACCGGAAGCCGTTCCCGTAAATAAATTCGTATATGCACCTTCGCTCAAATTCGCCGCTTTCACATATACATTCTCAAAAGTAATTCTTGCTGCATCACCAGTATTACCAGCAAACAATCCACCAATATTCGTACCTGTAAGCGTAATATTATCAAATGCGATATTTTTGATTGTTGCACCACTAAACAACATTTGACCAAACAAGCCGTAACCATTAACCCAACTTTCCGTGTCGCAATCCGCAGTCATCGTGAACGATACCGTATGCCCATTGCCGTCTAACACACCCGCAAAGCCGCCGCCGTTCTTTTTATGTAACATCGTAATGGTTTGTGTTGGAGCGATAATATCCTTTGCTACAATGTAATAGCCTTTTACGGTTTTCGCCGCTTGCTCCGCATCTGTGCAAGTGGAGAAGAAGGTAACAAAATCATCGAGTTCATCAATAACGCCTGCACAAGCGATAAGCGTTACATCATACTTCGTACCCGCATCGCCTTCAACTGTCACAATATATTCCTTCTTTTGACTTGCATTAATTTCCTCATCCGAAAGCTTTAACGAATCCTTCCATGCGCCGTTTTCATAATATACGTTGCCAACCGCATCATACACTTTCAAAAGCGATTCCGATTCCTTTAACAATCCTTCAGGCAACACTGCCGTGCCGTCTGCCGTAGAATACAAAATATTGCCGCCGTTCCACGCAATCACAAAAGCATCCGCCAAACTATGCCATACAGGACAGCCCTTCGTGCAATCCCAATATGCTTCACTAAATGTACTGAACTCGCGGTCTTTTATATCCGCATAACTTTCATAAACATACATTCCGCTGAATTTAGTTGCCGCCGTTCCGTTTTCTCCCGAATAGTCAGCCTTATTGCTCATCGCTATATCGCTGATGATATATGCGTTCGAGCATACAAATGAAGTCGCGTCTACCCCCGAACCGTGGAATACGCCAGATTGATAATAACTATTCTTGCCATGACCGTCCATCACTTCAATAACAGTATTCGTCAATGCGAAAGCCGCCGCACTACCAGAGTTTGTCCCGGTCAACAAATTCGTATAAGCGCAGGTACTCGTATTCGCAGCTTGAATATATACGTTTTCCAATGTAATAAGAGCCGCATCACCCGTATTACCTGCAAATAAACCACCGATATTCGTACCCGTAAGCGTAATATCGTCAAATGCGATATTTTTAATCGTTACATTACCAAACAACATTTTGCCGAACAAGCCGTAACCGTTAATCCAATCGGAAGTATCGCAATCCGCCGTCATCGTGAACGATACCGTATGTCCGTTACCGTCCAATACGCCGCCAAAACCACCGCCGTCTTTATGCGACAAGGTAATCGTTTGCGTAGGAGCAATTAAATCTTCCACAACAAGATAGTAACCATATACGACTTTTGCCTCTTGTCCCTCTTCCGTGTTCGTAGAGAAGAACGTTGCAAAATCCGCCAACTCGTTAATAATGCCTGCATAGGAAACCAAATCTACCGAATACTTCGTTCCAAGGCTACCTTCCATAATAACCGTACGAACAATAGGTGCATTTTCTTTCATCTGTGCGTCAGTTAATTGCAAACCGTTCGACCAAACGCCGTCGGCGTAATACGTTACCATACCCGAAACGTCCGTTACAAAGGCAAGCGTTTCGCCGTCTTCAAACATATCGTTAGGTAAAATTACGGTGTTATCCAACGAAGAATGCACTACTGCTTCGCCTTCCCACTTCTCGTTGAAAGCTGCAACCAAAGAATGCCATACAGGCATACCTTTCGTGCAATCCCAACAAGGAGATTTGAACTCGCTGTAATCATTCGTTTCTTTTAAATCGGCATATTCTTCATAAACACGAAGATTGGCAATCTTTAATTCCGCTTCGCCGTTTTCACCCGAATAATCAGCCTTATTACTCAACGGTGCGTCTGCAATAACATAAGCATTTGAACAGTTAAACGAAGTAGCGTCCACGCCCGAACCGTGGAATACACCCACTTGATAATAGCTTTCGCTACCGTGTCCCGCGCCTGTTTCCAAAATTGTATTATTCAACACGAAAACAGTTCCGGTGCCAGACGCCACACCCGTCAGCATATTGCTGTATGTAGTATAACTCGCATTCGCTACCTCAAGATATACATTTTCAAGAGTAATAACAGCATTTTCCGCCGTATTACCTGCAAGTAAACCGCCGATATTCGTACCCAATAACGTTACACCGTCAAAAGCGATATTTTTAATGGTTGTACCGTTGTACAATTTAGAACCAAATAAGCCGTAACCGGTAATCCATTCCGTATCTTCGCAATCTGCCTTTAAGGTGAAGGATACGGTATGACCGTTACCGTCTAAAATACCGCTAAAACCACCTTCGCCCGCCGTTTTATGTGATACGATTATCTCTTGCGTAGGAGCAACCAAATCCTTTACCACCACATAATAGCCGCTATTAATAACACCGCTTTGCGTTTCGTCAAAACTCGTGGAGAAATAAGCAGCAAAGTCGTTCAAGTCGTCAATAACGCCTGCATATGTTTCCAAGTTAACGTTATAGCCCGCTTTATCCGTATAAACTGTAATTTCAGCGACGCCTTTTTCCGTGGTGTTAGAAGAAACAACGCCGTAAACTTTACCGTCCGTTACCGTCAAAGCCCGTTCGCCCTGAGTAGCTTTTACCACACTTTCATTTTCACCAAACAATGCGCTCAAGGAAATCATTGTTCCTTGCATTTCATCATAATATTGTCCATCCGCAATGGAGAAGTAAGGCAAAATCCCTTCATAATCGGCAAGCGGAGCTTGAACATCTATGTGGAAAATTTGTGCATATTCTACACCAAAACTATCTACAAACGATACTTTAAACTGTGCCGTACCACACGCAACAGCGGATATTTCACCCGAATTTTCATTCCATTCAAATGCTACCGCCTCGCCGCCGTACGTGCCAACGTTGCTACCTTCGACAATAGAAACATTATATTCACCGCTGAACGCTACGCCGTCTTCTGTAATAGAAACGTTGTTCAACACTTTACTCGTTGCGTATTCAACGCCAGCAAAAGAATCCAACGTATATAAACTGATTCTATTTTCAACGGCATTTAATTCCCCGTTATTCAACGTAATGCTATTTACGGACGCCACCGTAACGCTAACCGTTTTGTTCAATAAAGGCGTTTCAAATCCGCGCCATGTTGCGGAAATGTTGATTTCGGTCGTAACACCAGCTTCCGTACCTGCCGTAAACACGCCGTTTTCGTCAATAGTACCCGCGGCCGCATTTACCACCGTATACGTGATAACGGCATCGTCATATTCTTTACCGTTAAATTCTACGCTTGCAGCAAAATTAATCTGTCCGCCGCGTTTCGTCGTTTCTTCTGCACGAATTTCATTCTCAAATACAAGTTTAGGCGAATAGCCGTTTGCCGATACGGTTACTGTACAGCTTGCGCTTAAATCACCGACGGAAGCTGTGATTTTTGCCGAACCTTCATTCATACCCATAACAACACCGCTATCGCTTACCGTTGCCACTGCCGTATTGTCGGATACCCACTCAATAAGCTCGACATCTTCACCTGTATAGGTAATCCCTAATGTACATTCTTCGCCAAGCATTAACGCCTTTTCAGTTTCCACCATTTTCAACGTTGCTTTTTCAGGCGTAGTAGAAGATGATTCTTGGGGCGTGCCCGTAGAAGAATCAACGCTACCGCTACCACACGCAGCCGCAACGCTAGTTAACCCTAATAAAAGCATTAAACTCAATGTCGCCGATAAAAGTTTCTTCATATTTATTTATCCCCTTATAATTATTTCAAAGTTTCAATCCACTTTTGTATCGTACCATCTTCGCCAGCATCTTCATCAAGCATCAATGGCGCCAACGGATAAATATCCGATTTGAAATATTCAATCATTTCTCGATAGACTTCCGGTTTCAAATAACTTTCCCCGTAGATATTGACGAGCGCATAAGCAGGACTAATCCATTCCAAATCAATATGCGTCTTTAACATTGTATATAATTCAGGATTTACCAGTTTGTACCCCGCAATAGCAACACGAGCATCGTCAATCATATCTATCCAATCAAGAAGCATTTCATACGGCCAATATTCCATACGGTCAACATTAAAATCCAAATAGGTTGCACTATTTAACCGACCTGCTTTTTCCATAAGAATTAAGCTATAATTCGATTCCGCTTGATACAGGCTCTTCATAATCGGTGTAGCATCCTTAAACATTGCATTGAACCATTTTTCAATCAGCACATCTGCATCTAACGTTACATTCCAAGACAACTTGGATTCCACGTAAGCCTTCAACCCTTGGAATGCTGTAAAGTTTGCACTGTTCCATGCACATTGATTATAAAGGAATTTCGCCTTTCCATAGGCAAAAAGCTGATAAGCATCTGAATCAAAAAAAGTCAAGCAATTATCAGGCATCCAATACGAAGAGAAATTGATACCATAAGTCCATAAATACATAGAACTTGCAATATCAAACCACTTCAAACTATTTTCTAAACCGCTTTCATTGATTGGGTCGTACACGTCTACCATGTATTGAAAGCCCGAAAGTACCGCGTAATATACACCTACATCATCTCTCATCTCCAAGTCAGGATGATTTACAACATATTTCCCTTGTTGTTCGTCATAATGTGCAGGAGCGTCAATGAAACCCATATATGCAAAAAACATCAATGTTAAATCATCGCGCTTATACGGCTCGTTTTCAGGTAATGCCATCCACGCATCTATACGTTCCATTACCTCGTTGCACATAACAATAACCGCACCAGATGCCGTACCGTACTTTTCCTTCGCCGCATTACAAGCAGAGCAATTACAATATCCTGGTCCATCCTGCATTGTTAAAGTAATCGTGTTTAACAAAGGATATTTTGCAACGGGATATTCAATAAGCGACTGTTCCATAACATACGCAATTCGATCTACCATTGCTTCATATTGCTCAGGAGCGCCGTGTGCCGTATAGCAAAGTTGTTGCCCAGAATCTGCAATCCACGCGCTCGGCGAGCTCTTAGGCGGAAGAATATTGAATGAATTATGAATAGACTGCCTCGTCGCTCCATTTTCCACATCGCCTACCGACATAATATAAGTGCTTTGATTATACGGCATACGCATACGGAATCTCAAATTATTTTTTCCCTCTTCAACTGCGCCCCAACCGGGAATACGCATTTCAATATCAGGAATATCCGTTACATTAAAGTTACGTAATTTTACATCCGTTGCTTTATCCAAATAGTAGCAATCTTCAGCAAACTGGTCAAAATTAAATAAAATTTCCAAAAAGTCATATACCCCGAACACACAACCAAGAGAACCACCACTGTTTATGTACACGTTGTTATCCTTTGTAAGAATACGTACACCTTGTTGTCCTAATTGCGCTGCATCAATTTGCAATCCTGACGATGCAAAAAGTTTCGTATTACCAATCGAAATATACTTTTGATTTGCGTTATGCGTAAGCCCTTCGCCCTTTTCTGTTATCATAGATAACTTTGCGCCGGTTGCTTCTTCAAATAAACTTTTCAAGTCGTTACAAGCAACAATCAAGTTGCTGTCTAAATTTTCAGGAACAACAATTGCATATTCCGTCTTACCGTTTTTTACTAGATAACCATTCGCTTCTGTTGCAGTAAAATCATGTACTCCATCTGTGTAGGCATATTTTTTTACAGGGTGCGTGTTAGTAGGACGATTTTCATCACTACTATTATTGCTATTGTTATCTTTGCATCCCGCTAATAACCCAACACATGTTACAGCAGCCAGAATAAGTGAAAGTATTTTTTTCAACATAGTTACCCTCCTCAACGCACCTGTATTTTGTATTCGCATTTTGAGCAATTCCCGTCTTTATCAAACACCCAATACTGCACGATATAATTTCCAGCTTCCACAAAAGCATATTCGTCCGCTCCAAAACCACCACTAACGAGCATATAATTTTCGTTAAGCACCATTTTGTATACGGTCAAGTTTGCTGCAGCCGTTACATTATCACTAACGCTTACCGACTTCAATTTATGGATTGTTCCTACAGAAATTTCAACAACGCTGTTTTCATTTGTTCCGTCCACAAAGGCAATCTTAGGCGGCTGATAATCGGTAACGTTAATAATATAATATTGATTCGTCGCCTTAAATTCTTTGCTCCCTCGCAGGTCTGAACCCATTACGGAGACATTATACGTTACTTTATATTGACCGCAATTGGATAAATGCAAAACATAACTGTTGGTTGCTTTCACCTCATTCATAACAGTACCATCTTTTGCCGTTAAATAGTCACCATTTGCATCTGTAACGCTTACAGTTAAGTTCTTATTCGTCGTAGGACTTAATACTGAATACGCCGTAGCAGCATTTACTATATAATCCGAACCATAGTCAACTGAACCATTCAAATAGGTATAACTGCATTCAGGACCAGCTTCCACCATTTTAGAGGGCATACGGAAAGGCTGATTATTGATTTGCTTTAATGAAAATACTGCGTTTTCTTGTATATCTTCAAATTCAATGGAAAGCAAAGACAAATCCGTGGTAAATTTAGGTGCCATTACGTATGATTTCTCACCATAATAAATTTTTCCTGCGGAATAATAAACGTAGTAATTCGCCTTAAATTGTTCGTTGCTTACAGTCTCCACCAACTCACCGTTTTCATATACACTTGCGACGTATTTCACCCCTTTCAATGTGGTAATCTCCATAATTTCCACTTTATTATCTTCGGGAGAGCCGCAATCCGCAAGTACGATACGCATCGCTCCAAATTTTCCACTCAATGAGTAATCAAACTTGAATTTTGCCAAGGAAATTAAATTAACAAACGTCATCGACGCATCTTCCGTTCCTTGCGCAAAGGTATAGTCGATGGAATTTCCCGTATAGTCGTAACTATTATAATTCCCCTGCCAATACTCCGCATAAGGACGGTATGTTTCTACACCTTCTTTATTTTTTGAGTAGCTCTTTTCACCGAATTTCAAATCTAAAACGGGATATGCTTGCGTTTCCATACTTTCTCCGCCGTAGCTGAATTTAAATTTCACGCTATCGCTTGCTTCCATTTTATAACTTTCGCATTCGGCTTTGCTTAATTTTTTATACGCACCATTATCAACAGAAATTTCCATTTCCGTAAGATGTGCTTCTAATCCACTTGCTGTTGAAGTATACGCATAATAATCACTCAGCATATAACTTGCGTTTTTAATAAAATACAACGGCAGTTTAGGCGTATCTTTAAAAAGCACATTTCCTTCACCGATAGTATGCACTTTGTAAGAGAATTCTCTTTGATAAACGTTATCGCTAAACGTATAAACAATCTCATATTCTCCTATCCTCTCAGGCAGGTAATAATAGCACTGATCCGCGTCGGAATATTCAAGTGTTTCTTTTGTTCCGTCGGGAGCAATCACTGAAACGGAGGTTTTAACCTGCTTATTCAGCCCCGTTGCTTGAATGTAAGGAATTGCATTATTTCTCACAATTTCCAATCCATCCAACTTAATTTGTTCGTAAGCTATCGATTCTTTTGCAACCGATTTAATATGCAAAGTTTGCACACCTTGATTTCCATAACCGTCTTCTGCCGTGTAAACTACCGTATACCAACCCTCCTCCGTTGGCGTAAAGACACCGTTTTTCACGAAACAAGTCGTTTGCGACGGGGTAGCGTAATCTCGGTATACCGCAATATCTATATCCCCATAATAATTGAAATCTTGAACAGTAACGTCCATAGGAATAACATACGGTTCGTCTTTAGCTATCGTTACACCCAATTCATTCGTTTTCTCAGCGTTAAGCTGTACCGTCGGGGCAACCGTATCTACAATACGAGCATCCTTTAAGGATTCTCCTGATTCCCCAAAAATACTTTCCACTTGAATGTTAATACTTGCCGCATTGTAGTTATAGCATTGAATATTCAAATAGACTTCGCCAGTAGTGAAAAACTCTTTCACATCTAAAATATTTTCACCGTATATTTCAGGCGCATTCAAATCCGTAATGAAGAAATCGCCAAATGTTTTTTGATTTGCAAATACTTTTTGTGTGCGCAAATCCCACATAAAGCCTATTCCGCCATAATCCGCAATATCTTCCGTAACTGACGCTCGAATCCAATTCCCGTACGCAGCTACTGCTTGATAACGCTCTGAAGTACGATAATACCAACGCTGCCCCTCATAATCCAAGTTCGCTTTATCGTCGCTCTTTTCCAAAGAACTCAATTCTTGCGAGCTTGCACCCGCACCACAATATACATAGCCTTCAGAGCTATCTTTCCACGCATAAATTTCAACAAACTTAGTGGGATCGTAGCAATCTACAACTTTTACCGTTATGTGAGAGACTTTTGGCATTTCCGTTGCATTCTCTCGAATATCGGGATAAATACGGCAAATCTCCAAAGTTTCACCTTCAAAATCGTCCAAATCAATTTTCTTGTTGAAGGAGAAAGAATCATCTTCCTTTAACTCCAAGTTAATACCGCTTTTCCCAGATACCAACGAAAGATTTTCCACCCACTCTGCAGTAGAAGTGGAAGGCACGTAATAATTGTTCTTATACACGGTAAAGGGATAACTTACACTTTCCCCTGTCGCCGCATAATAGACAGCTTCATAATTCCCCGCTTGAGTTAAATCATATATACCGCCTGCTTTTACAACCCCATCAGGAAAAGTAATTAAGGATTTTGTCGCCTCGACGCTCTCCGCACCATCTTTTAAAATTACGGTCGACGGATCGGGCATATCTAAACTATCCCCCAAAGAATATTCTTTTTGAATTTCTTTTCCTTGTGGGAAAATAATTTCCGCTTGCGCCATAGTCGAATTTTCGGACGATAAACCCATTAAGGACACCCCCGCTACCACAGACGCAGCAAAAATACTGCTTACGATTGCTATAATTGTTCTTTTCATTTTTTCTCCTTACTTTCGATTTAGCCTTTAATGCCGCCCATTGTTAAGTTGCCCATCAACTTCTCATTAAATATCATAAAAATCACAAAAATAGGCACAACCAATAACATACACCCTGCCACTCTTTGCGGCAAACTCTGCGTATCAAATCCTTTATCTGCCCCCGACGTTTCAACAGACATATTATATACGCCATAAGCAAGCGTGGGATGATTAGGATAATATAACAACGGAGTTTGATAATCATTCCATAACGCAATAAAATTGATAAGAAAAACCGTTCCAAATACATTTGCGCACAAAGGAAGGATAACATTAAGGAATACCGTCAATTGTGATGCACCATCAATTTCCGCTGCTTCCATATATGTGTTTGGAATTCCACGGAAAAATGCGTGAAACACAAAGAAATAAACACCACCAAACTGCACATTCAACAAAATCATACCCAAATAAGAGTCATATATTCCCAAATCACGCATAATCGTCAAGGTAGAAGGGAATGCCCCGACAATGGGAATTGTCATCACAATTAAAGTTAATACATATAAAAATTCGCTAAACTTAAAATTGTATTTTTGACACATATACGCTACTATCAACGATGTAAGCGTTTGAAAAAATGCGCCGAGAATGGAATACACGAAGGAATTGAATAACAAAGTTCCAAATGTTACTTTTACAGAGGGATTGCTAATTTCACCAAAAATTCCAGATATGTAACTTTCATCTTCGGTATAAAAACTAAAACTTTTTAAAATTGCAATATAGTTTTGAAATTTCAAAGCATTGCCATCATCATATTCAGGTTTTGGAAAGCCAATAACATTACCGAAAATCTTAAATTCGTCCGTAGATTTAAAGGAAGTCATTAACCCCCATACCAACATCAAAATCAACGTTAAGGCGTAAATCATTAAAATTGCAAAAACAATCCAAATAATGGGATTTGCAAGGTTTTTTTTCTCTTTCATCTGCATATCCCTCCTTAATCCTCACTCGGTCCAAACTTTTCCATCAATTTCCGTACCGTCAATACGATAGGAATAATAATCAATGTGATAATCAAGCCAAGCGCGGCAAGTTCCGAGTAAGACATAGTCTTACCATTATCAATTAACCCTGACGCTCTCGTTTCTGTATACAGGAAGAAACCAAAAATGTTAAATTTGTTTCTCCCCGCTTCCCCAAAAAATGTATATAAATTCATTTGGTTAGTAAATATCCCCGTAATCCCTGTTACGACAAATGTCGTAAACGTCGGGAATATCATAGGAAAATAAATATACAAAAATTCTTGAATTACCGTAACACCGTCCAACTGTGCAGATTCTACAATGGAAGGGTCAATCGCACTCATCGAACTCGTATACAATAAAACATTTGCGCCAAACGATACCCAGAGCGAATAAACCAATATTGCATTATATTGCATATCCGCACTACCATCCAAAAGTCCCGTAGGACGCGTACCCGTAATATTTTTTATGATTATCGGGTAAACGTCCGTTACGATATACTTAAACAGCAATGTTAATACTACACTAGAAATAATTGTAGGCAAGTACAACATAATTCTAAAAAATGTAGAACCAGGATATTTTTTTGCCACATAATAACTGAATATCAAAGCCAAAGATGTACCAATCAACAAAGTACACAAGTAAAATTTTAAAGAATGTGTAATCATTTCCCAGCTACGAGCACTAAAGAAAAACCTACCCGCTTCAATAAAATTATCAAAATTCGCAAATGTGACTTTATATCCCAGCCCATCAAGCTTCATTTCATATTTTTGGAATGCCAACAAAACGGAATTGAAGTTGGCATATATGTAGAAAATACAAAACTGCAACAAAGGAATTACTAGCATCAAAACGTAGAATATTATCCTTTTCGTATTGCGCTTCATTAGCCTTGTTTGCCCTTGATTTTTATTTACAGACACAACTTCTTTGTCCATTTATCCATCCTCCACGTTATTTATTTAGCTCCCCACAGCCAGCTACTTGCCGTAAAGCCAAGCGTGTCGATAATATCATCAATACTTTCTCCTCTCTGAATTCTTTCCAAAACAGAAACATCAACACGCAATACAGGAGAGTTCAACATTAATTTGATACCAGTCTTTGCTTGCTTAAAGGTATCCGTCGTACCCGACAACGCAACGATATTCGAGCCGTTTACATTGTCACGAAGATCCCAAAGCGACTTATAGAATTTCGGCAACTGCGCTTTTTGCGTATCATCCAAGGAATAATTCACCATTCTTGTCATACCCGTACAAACGGTGAAATTTTCCAATTCGTCTTCGCTATACAAGAATGCCATAAAATCAAGGCAAGCGTCCTTCAACTCTTTGTTGTTCTTGATATTTCCATTTACCATACCATACGCCTGACCAATATCCAACAAAGAATAAGAACGACCGGTTGCGCCTTCCGTATAATAATTCGTAGGAAGAGGCATCCAAGCGAGATTTAAATCGTTTCTACTGTTGCCCGTCCATCTTTCATATTTATCAAAACAACCGCCTTCCTTAGATTCGTTATACCAATAGCTACCTTCAATCAAAATAGCAACTTCGTCATATTCGCCAATACCTTGCATATAAAGGTTCATTTGCGCATCATAATGCGTTCTTGTACCGATAGACGCATCCGGCGAGAAGAAATCTTCATTTTCCATAATTTTTAACATAGCAAGCGCGTAATACTTCGCTACCATATCGTTGCCGTAATACCCTTGCGAACCGTCGTCGCTCATCGTAACCGTTTTCGTAGCCGGCTTTTTGATATAATCAATTCCAGGGAAAATGTTTTCATTCGTCAACTTAACCGAACCGTCTGCATTTCTGTCAACAACTTCAATTTCACCGGAGCAATTATAATAGTTTCTCATTTGTTCTGCGCCAGCCAAAGAAGGCCACAAGCCACAAATTAAATAATCTGCATAAGTTGCATGGTCGCCCGCTAAAATCAACGGAGAAACATTGTTATACTTAATATAATCCAACAAAATAAGGAATTCTTCGCAAGATACGGGGAAACCATCATCAGCAGTATTATATTCCCCATCAGGACCAGCAGACTTTTTGCTATCTAACGAATTGACAAAATATGCATCCCCAAATTTTTCAGAGCTATACAAAACGCCCTCGTCTGCGCTGTCCGCGATATAAGCAAAAATTCTATCGAAAATGTCACGATTATAGGATAAACCGCCGAAAAACTCGTAATGCGGAAGCCCGTAATAACTTCCGTCGTTCCCCATTAAACCACCCTTCGCTTCGGGGAAAATCTTGCTTTCCAATGTCCCGCCGCTTCTCGTTTCATCTTTTACAATTTCATCCAAATTCAAAAGTGCGCCCGTTTGCGCTAAAGCATTAATATCAGCATAACGCTCGTGGAAAATAATGTTCGTCGTAGAGCCTTCAAGGGCATCTACGCTAATCGTCTGCGTTTTTTGAATATCAATATAAACCCCCGTTTTTCCGTCTGCATAATGCGTATCTTGATGCAATTCCGCAAAACGTTCTGCCGCTTCATCAATCCAAACCGAACCAACGCCGCCTTGGAAATTGGCGACCTTAATAACAGTTTTGTCTTTGCCGGGCTTATTAAATTTGTTGGCATTATCACCGCCACCATTACCGCCGCCGCACGCTACACAACCAAACGCAGTTAATGCAGCAAGACCTAATATGCAAGTCTTTTTCAAAAATGAATTTTTCATCTTTTTTCTCCTTTCTCACAACAAAATGAGATAAAAATTTTATTATTTATGTCAATTTCATTCTATCAATGAAATTAAATCCGAAAAATTTGTAAACCTATATTTTACTTGTAATGCTTGAATTTCTTGTTTTGATGCATAACCTCGTAAAAATAACGCCGCATCCATTTTTAGAGATGTTGCACTTTCAATATCCCCTTTACGGTCCCCTACTAACAAACATTGACTCGAATCGGCATTAAGCAACTGTTGCGCATTAATAATAAGTTCCCGCTTACCGCTATGTACATTTGACAATGAAGCACCAACCAATACAGTAAAGAACTTTGAAATATGCAGGTTATGCAAAATTTTTTCTGCAAAAATTTGCGGTTTTAATGTAACTACACTTAAAATATAATTTTTTTCTTTCAAACACTTTAATGTTTCGAGAACATTATCAACAAGATAACATCTTTCAATGCCTTTTTCTAAATACCACGAATAATATATATTTGATGCAGTAACAGCCTCTGTTTCCGTTAGATGAAAATGCGTTTTAAACGCTTCAACCTTAGACGGTCCTATGCTATCTTTGATTTGCTCATCCGTAAAATCCTTTTCGGTTTTACCGATTTGTTTCAAGGCATATCGCATCCCTTCGATAATTCCAAAATGAGAAAATATCAGCGTCCCGTCCAAATCAAATAAAATATACTTGTATTTTTTCATTTAACAATTCTATATATTGAACTTATTTTTCTTACAAAAACGATTTTGGAAAGTTAAATTATTGATAAAACTCAAGCTTAACAACACGATTTATGTAACTGATTCCATAGCCAAAAGGTTCAACGAATACACTATACCCGCTTTCATCAAGCCTTGCAGGCATATCATTGTCCAACCATTTTGCCAACTTGATTTTATAAGGCGACTTTATCCAATTGTTTTCGTTTTGCAACCCTACATTTGGATCTGCCGACATACCAACGTCACGCGCAACAGCATAAAAATATTTACCATCAGTCACCACGTCTGCGTTTTCTAAACAGATATCACACGGCTGCGCTTCATAAATAAAGTTTTTGTTCAACTTTATCCATTTTCCGATTTCTTCTAAAATACATTTATCGAACGCCCGAATATCCCCAGAGCCTTTCGGACCAATATTCAATAAAAAATTACAACCGTATTTTCTACAATCTATAAGATTGCCAATCAGCTCTCTTACTGATTTATAGTTAATGTCGTTTTGAGCATACCCCCAATGGTCGTTCACTACTTGGCACATTTCACCGGCACGAGGCTTATCGTTATTATCTACATATGCCGTTGGTTTACCGCGCTCGAATGTTACACTGTCTATTTCGGGATGCCCTACTTTTCCTAACGCGGACAAACCCGTATTGTTAATAATCATCGCGTCTGGTTGATATTGACGAATTGTTCCATAGATACGGTCTTCTTGCCAGTCTTCATCTTTCTTATCCCACATTCCATCAAACCAAAAACCACCGATTTTCCCATAATTCGTACAAAGAATTTTAATACTCTCTACCAAATAGTCTATATACGCTGGGAAATTTTCTCGATAACTTTTTTCTCTCCAATCCAAAAGCGTATGATAAAACATCGGAAGAATTTCACCCTCCCTGCAAGCCTCAACAAACTCTTTTACCAAATCTCTCCCCGTTTTGGAATGCGGTGCATCATAATCATTTAAGCCGCACGTATCAAACAACGAAAACCCATCGTGATGGCGAACGGTTAAAGTAATATACTTGCATCCCGCTTTTTTAGCCAAACTTACAAGTTTTTTAGCCCAATTCTTTTTCACATTGAACTTATTGATAAGGCTTTCATACTGCTCATCGGGAACGGAGTACATATGCTTATACCATTCACCTTTTCCCTCAACGCTATATAAGCCGAAATGAATAAAGAGCCCAAATCCTAATTTTTTAAATTTTTCAATATATTCAAACATCTCTCTTTCTCTCTATAATGGTAATTTTATCCAAAAGCCAACAATCTTCTTAATCACCGCAAAAAAAACTGACTTTTTCTATTAAATTTAGCATAAATAAGCAATAAAATGAACCTAAAAGCGATTTTCAGCTTATTTTATCACAATTATACTATAAAATACTTGTCAGTGTTATAAAAATCCCACCAAAAAATTTGTAAAATATCACCTTTTTAATTTGACATCTTTTTTTGAATATGTTATCGTATAATTATGAAACATCAAAATTATCATAATCCCTATATGTCAGGGAAATCAGTTATCAATACTTTTGCACAATCCTTAGAAATTTCATACCACTACGGGGGAAAACATATCTTGGATTCTTCTTGGTGGCATGAAACAGATGTCATTTGTCCCTTAACCAAAATGTTTTATATTCTGGAGGGCGAAATTTTAATCAAAATCGATAATAAAGAAATTATAGCAACTGCTGGAGAGATGATGATTATCCCAGCAGGTGTAAAGCATGATTATTGTTTAACTGAATTAAATCACGCGCACAAATTTTGGATCCATTTTGACTTAAAGATAAACCACGCCAACTTATTCGACCATTATGATTTCCCGTATAAAATTTCCATTGGAAATAACCCGTTAATTTTTTCTTTATTTAATCAACTGACTGCTATGAAAGCCGACGAAACAACTTGGCAAAACTTAACCAAAGCCAGTATTTTGTGCCGCTTGGTTGATTTCTACATTAAACAATGTCCAATAAAACTTAAAAACAAGAATGACTTTATTTGGATGATTGTTGAATACATCAACAATAATTATATGGAAAAAATAAACCTTTCTGAGCTTGCCCAACGCGCACATTTAAGCATCAATCAATTTCTTCGTCGCTTTAAAACTGTTATGGGTACAACCCCAATCCAATATATAAATTTTTTGCGTTTAGATCACGCCAAACATCTTATTGAACAAACAGACAAACCCATCAGTCTCATTATGGAAGAAACGGGATTCTATGATTCTGCTCACTTTTCAAAAAGCTTCAAAGCATATTTTAATTATTCCCCTAGTCGTTATCGAGAATTGTATAAAAAGATATAAATGTTTTCATATATCAAGCAACAATTTCATTTCCATTTTTTAGTATTGCACTTAGCTTCCTGCTCTGCTTATCGTTTTACTCGAATTATGTTGATAAGTGCGTAACAAAGCGCAACGGCAACCGCCGACAAGCACAAACCAAACAGAATCCAAAAAACAAAATTCCACCCACCCATGTCTGCGATTAATCCAAGTCCATACGCGCTTATCGTACTACCTAAATAGCAAAATCCGTTTAAAACACCCGCCAGCAAACCTGACGGGATTTTTTCTTTCCAGTATAACGGAACCATACTCGTGACAACGTTATTTATACCCGACATTAAACAAGAAACAATCCCAAAACACCCCAGCGTAATAGCAACCCAACCCTTAGGCATACAGAGAATCACTAATCCGATACATACAGCGGAAACTCCAAACAGTACAGCGCACAACACTACGAAGTCTTTGATTTTTTTATGTAAAGTCACCGCAACCGTCGTACCGAAAATCGCCAAAATCGGCAGTATCATCGTCAATAAAATACTGACGTAATCAGGCAAAGAGTATTCCTCTTTCAAAATCATCGGCACCCACGTTGTCAAGCCGTCTTTAACCAGATTGTCGCACACGGCAAACAAAGCCATAATACAAATAGGCACCCACAGCCAGCCAAGCTTATTTTTTTCTATCGAGTCAGTCTGATCTTGTTGATCGGTGTCGTATGTTTCCGAGTTTCTTTTTGTTAATTTGGGATACAACAGAAGCCATAAAACTGCAATCAACGGCAATAAAATCCCCGCAAGAAAAAACATCAACTCATAAACGCCAAACGCTGTGAACAATGCGCTAAATCCATACACGAAAAAAGTCCCTGTTGCGACTGTTGTCCCCATCGTCAACACCGCGCGACCTATATTTTCTTTGTCAAGTGTCTCCGACAGCAGCCGAATCAACGACGGCCAAAGCACCGACAGCGCCGCACCGTTAATTAACCAAAAATATTTAATAAGGACAAAATTATTCAACAGCCCGACCAACAAGTTCATCAAGCCCGACGTCAATAAACTGCCAAATACAAACCATCGAATATTGTACTTTTTACAAAATAAACCGTTTATGATTTGTCCAATACCATATGCAAAAAAGAAAAAAGTACTTACCATTCCCGCCGTCGAATGTGAAATTGAGTACGTACTTTCTATTTGTGTAATATTAGCGTTATAGCCTAATTTTCCCAAATACGAACACGTATATACCACTCAACACAACGCAATCAACAAAGTCGTCGTGCTGAACTTACTTTTTTCTTTTTGATTTTGCATTATATCTACCCTCCATTTTACAACGATTAAATGCTGTTCTCGATTGATAATGTACCGAGAAACGTACTAATGCCGTAATTATTAATCTCGCAATGTATTCCCTACGATATATACATTTTCGTAGACTACTCTGTCCGCTATAATTAACTATTGAATTTGATTATCGCTTCCGATTTTTTCTCTCTATAATGGTAATTTTATCTAAAAGCCAGCAATTTTCCTAATCACTACAGAAAGAAACCGACTTTTTCTATTAATTTAGCATAAATAAGCAACAAATTAATGCATAGAAGCGATTTTCCCCTTATACTACCCCAATTATACTATAAAAAATTTATCAGTGTTATAAAAATCCCACTAATAAAATTGTAAAATATCACCTTTTTATTCAACATTTTTTTAATATGTTATCGTATAATTATGAAACATCAATATTATCATAATCCCTATATGTCAGGGAAATCGGCTATCCATAGAGTAAACCAGACGTTGTTAAATTTTTATGTTTTAGAATTCCCCCTCAATTTTCTACCATTTCTCCCACTTCGCTCTAGGGCGTATCTCTATGCCCAAAAAAACTACACGTTTTCATGTTTCACCTTAAAAGCAAAAAGAGCCTACTAAAAACAAAGATGTTTTTAGCGGCTCTTACCTTTCCTATAATATTAAATTCAATAAAAAGATGCCGCATACCTTACGATACACGGCATCGTAGAATATACCCTCTCGTAAAGTTGCGACACCTCATTTCCATTTACACTACTGCCACAAGGGATTTTGTATAAACGCGATTAGATATAATCCTACCGAAAGAATTATATCCCAAGTAACAGTTTTTATGAAATTAGTGTAAATTACTCCTTTTTAATTAGAAATGAGATAGTCGCATAATTATTATACGCAATTCTTTCCCATTTGTCAATATTAAAACAAGAAATTTAATCAAAATCTTCCCCTTTTCCAACATTATGCCTGTATCAGAAAAAGCCGTTGCTGTCAAGGGGAAAATATTGTTTCATTTTATCTATTTGCCTACAAGTTGTTTTTCAATTCGTAGGTATTTTTTATTGAAAACAATATTTTCCTGCGGTTCCCTTTTCCTTGACAGCTTAGGCTTTTTCCGATAAAGGGGCGGTGGAAAAGAGTCCTTCGGCTCTTTTCCACTCTTATATATCTTGGGGAAGATTTGGGTTTTATTCTATTTTTATCTTAATTTCATTATAGTTTTTCTTTCTTAAAAAAGGAGAAGTTTTCTTTTACAATTATTTGCGTGAATATTTGCAGTTTGAATTATTCATTCGTTTTTTGCAGTTATCCACAAAATAAATAAAAGGAGTGAAATTTATGGCAAGAATGAGAACCATCAGAGAAGCCTTGAAACAAATTAAGGAACTCGATCCAAATACTTCGGTAACGTACAACTTTATTAAACAAGCGTGCGAAACCAAAACCGTACATTCTATTCGACTGAATAAAAAGTATTTGGTAAATCTCGACGAACTTTTAAAACTATTATCAATGGAGGAATAACTATGGCAACAATCACAAAAAGAACTCTCAAAACAGGCGAACTCGTTTACGATATTCGCGTTAAACTATCCGATGAAGGAAGCGGAAGAAAAATCCGAAAAGCTATGACTTGGCGACCTGAAAACGGAATATCAGAAAAGAAAGCGGACAAAGAAGTAATTCTAATTGCGGATAAATACGAGCAAGAATTACAAGCTGCTATTTCTGGCAGTATCGCAACACCAAATCCTACGGGTATAACATTTGCAAAGCTGGCGGAAGAATGGCGAGAAATGATAAAAAATACCTGCTCTCTATCTTATTACGTCAAAACCGAAGAACACCTTTCTTTTGCGAATCAATATATCGGTGGTTACAAAGTAATGTCACTTACCCCATCTATCTTACAAAACTACTTTGATATTTTAGACGCACGCAGAAAAACGACTATCCGTATAAAACCAAAGCCCGATTTTGAACAAACCATTAACGCATACAACACAATTCCTAAAAGTAAAATAAAAGAACATATTTCCATACGCATTTTGAATAGAGCCTGCAAAGGACAAAACGTTAGCTTACAATGGGCCGAGCAATTATGCAGCTTAACGAACATTGACTTCTATCTATTGTTTGAAAAGCAAGAAGTTAAAGAGCCCTATGCTTGGGAAACAACCGTACAATACAAGCGCACCGTCCGTTCCGTATTATCCTTCGCCAAAAAGAAACGCTTAATACAAGACAACTGGGCGTCGGCACAGTACGTAACCTATCCTAAAAAGGTTGTAAAGCCCATCAAAGTTATGGGTGATAAGGAAACACAAAAATTCTTTGATGTTTTATCAAAATGGAAAGACATTCGTCAAAAAACAGCTCTTTACATTTTCCTTTTTACAGGCTTTCGTCGTGGCGAAGTATGCGGGCTTGAATGGCAGGATATTGATTTTGAAAACCATACAATTTGCGTACAACGCTCTGTCATTTTTGTAAAAGGCTACGGCTTAATAGAAAAAGAACCAAAAACGGAAAAATCAAAACGTACAATCTCCGTTTCCAGCTCTCTAATCGACGTATTAAAAGAATACCGTAAATACTGGCTAAAATTACGCGAAATTTGCGGTGATTATATGCAACCGTCAAATAAACTGTTTACCAATGAAAAAGGCGGTTTTATCAACCCAGATTTAGTCTTAAAATGGCTTAAAAATATGTTAAAACAAGCAGGCGTAGCTTCTTATACTTTACACAGTTTGCGTCACACCTGCATTACTTTACAACTCTTAAACGGCGTTCCGCTTGTTACAGCGTCAGCACGAGCAGGACACTCACGAACTAGCACAACAAGTGATATTTACGCACACTTCTTGAAATCAAGCGATATGCAAGCCGCCGACGTTTTAGACAGTCTATTCACGAAAAACTCAAATTAAAGGAAGAAAAACTATGTACTTACCCAGATTAAGAAAATTATCCGACGCTTACGAAGAAATCAAGCGTTTAGATCCAGAAACGGCTTTAACTTTCCGCCAACTGCGCTCTATGGCTGAACGACGAGATTTAACTATCTTAAAATATAATAATGCGTGGGTTGTAAATATGGACGAACTTTTCGCTCATTTTACAACTCGCGGCGTTACGCGCTGTATAAACGAAAACTTTTGGCAAAACGAGTTCGCGACAATTTGCCCCAAAGGTAGTATAATGACTCTCCCTGACCTTTGCCTACTTTTTCAAAATCAAGATTCTAACAGCCTTATTTATAACAGAAATTTACGTAAATTTCTACAAGAAAACGATGAATTATACATTGCTCTTAATCAAAATAGATGGTTTATAAA
The DNA here is from genome assembly GCA_015055785.1 of Clostridiales bacterium. The sequence goes on from SVHQ01000001.1 coordinate 51,577, forward strand.
TTTCCCCGAATTTTATCGCAAAATCAATCCGCTTGGAGTTTGTCAAAAAGAAACGTTGCCAAGAATTAGGGGGCAGATATCAGCTCTAAAATTGATTAAACAAACCTACCCGAAACCTAAAATTAAAAAGGAATACCTTTTACAAATTCTACAAATGAGCACCGTCAAAAAATATCAAATCGGCGGACATTGGCTAATCAACTACGATGAATTTGAGCAAGAGTTTTTACGGCATTTCTACGTTGTAAAAAAGACAAACTAAAAGCACCTGTTTTCATAAAAACAAGTGCTTTTTTTCTATTATTTTACATTTTGTATATACTGCATAAATGATAAAAAATACAAGTTTTCGCAAAGGAAAATGTAGCGTTTCCATAGACCGACTTTCACCCTTGGGCCAATAGCGGGCCAATAAAAAAGCCTTATTCATTTATACAATGAGAAAAATGAACGAAACTATCATAAAAAACAACAAAAAACGGACTTTTTAGCCCGTTTTTACAAAAACTTCGTTATTAAATATATCCATTATGCAATTATCTTCCACTCTTGGGAAGCTGCCGCCATACCGCTAGGCGACACCTGCATTGCATAAATTGTGGATAGAAGAACATTCGCCTTCCCTTTCAACACGCTTATTATAGCCGTTTTTTGGAAAAATGTCAATGCTTTTCCCTATATTCAAGCAAAATAATTAAGAAAATAATTTCCTCTTCCGTGAATATTTCCTCCCAACTTTATGCAATTCATTTTTTTAATTTAAGTGGCTATGTTCTCGAAACAAAGCTCGCCGTTAACTCTCTACGTCTCTACAATGCGCACAGACGCCAAAAAATTCCACGCTATACCCTTCCACATGAAATCCATAGTCAGAAACACCCTTCAAACCCTTTTCAGGCATCCCCTCTACGTAAACGTCTGCAACCCTGCCACATTCCTTACAATGTGCGTGATAATGCGGCATCACGTTATAATCATACCGTATCTCATCTCCTGCCGCACGCAATTCTAAAGCTCTTCCATTCGCGGCAAAACCGCCCAAAACACGAAACACCGTAGCACGTGAAACAGTCGGATACTGATTATGTACGTATCCATACACTTCCGTCGCCGTCGGATGATCCAACGTTTGTAAAGCTTCATAAATAATCTGCTTTTGCTTTGTTTGTCGTTCCTGCATAGCTTTCCTCCTTATTATTGAGATTGAATATCGATTATATTATAACATAGGATTGAATCCTCGTCAAGAGTTTTTATGAAATATTTTATGGAAAATTAAAACAAAAACCGTTTTTTGCCCTCCTAATACGCCCCCTATTTAATTTCAACGCGTACATGGTATGGTTGTTTTTCTTTCAATACGTACATGGTATGCACGTTTATAGGACTATTTTTATTTGACTGATAAAGAATTTCACAATAAAAGAAGAAAAAGTCTTATTCAAAAAAGAACAAGACTTTGAATGAAAAGCGGCGATTACCTATCCTCCCAACGGTTAGCCGTAAGTACTTTCGGCGTAAAAGAGCTTAACTTCTGTGTTCGGAATGGGA
>SVHQ01000059.1 GCA_015055785.1 Clostridiales bacterium
GTTGAGCGTGATAGGTTACGTGATTATTAGTGGCGCGGCTGTGGCGAAATATCTAACCTCGAGAAAGAGAAAGGAATAAAAATTAACGCAGAAAGGTGGAATTCCTCTCTGCGTTTTTTGATTAAAATATTTCTGTTTTTTCCACGCAAAGAATGTCGTTTGCGTCTAAATCTAAAAGCGAGCAAAGCCGTGATAACGTGTCTAACGCAGGCAACGTTTTTCCGTGTATGTAACAAGAAATTTGCTGTTGCCGCACGCCGATTTTATTGGCAATCTCCGTTTGGGATAAACCGCTTTGTTGTATGGCTTCCGCTATTTTTTTTGATATATCTAATGTAGTGACCATAATTTACCTCTTTATAATAATTTTACACGAAATACATGTAATTATTCTTGACTTACATGTAACACATGTATTAAAATAAAGATGGAGGTTGTTATGGAATACGAAACATTAATAGAAAGATTAAAAGAATTAAGAAAAATTAAAAAAGTTTCCTGTCGAGACCTTGCGGCGGCGATGGAAAAAACGAGAGGATATATATATATTATGTGGAAAATGGAAAGATAGAGCTGAAGATGAAAGATTACTTAAAAATATGTGAGTTTTTAGATGTTTCTCCTCGCGAATTATTAGACAGAAAAAATCCAAGAGAATTTTATAATAGAACAGCGGAGCAATTAGAAAATTTATCAAATAGAGATTTTTTACTTATTAAACATTTGCTATCATTAATGGAAAGCCCAATAGAAACATTGTAAACAAACCGCAGAAAGGCAAATTCCTCTCTGCGGTTTTTATGCTTTTGGCGTTTATATAAAAGGTATAAAATTGGTACAAAATTTAGCGTTTTGATTTTGTAAGGGTTATATTATGTAAAAGTTCTGCCTCTCCACACCACGCAAGGGAATTATTCCCTTGACCTTTACAGCGGGCGTTACAGTACATAGTCCCGTAATGGAAAGATAGAAAGTCAAAGTCCAGCGGAACGCAGATAAAATAAAAGTTCTTTTATTCGAAACAACTCGTCACCCACTAAGCCTCTATCCAAGCTATATAGAAAGATAGAAAGTCAAAGTCCAGCGGAACGCTGGGGGGAAACGAGAATGGTTTTATAATCGGTGTAGATAACAAAACCTGCCTTGCTTTTGCTCGGTTTTTTCACATACTTGCGTTTGCAGTAATCCACGGGTATTTTGTCCCCATCCCGACCGTCTGAATAATACGCGCAAAGCTGTGCCGCAAATAGCAAAACTTCGTCCGACACTTCCTTGCCGTCCGTTTTAATAATCACGTGTGAGGAATGATATTTTTGTGTGTGTAACCAAATATCGTCCGGTGAAGCGGTGCGCAGTAATCTGTCGTTTTGTAAATTATTGCGCCCTGCGTAAATTTTTACGCCGCTAAATTCAAATTCACGGAAGGGGATAGGGGAGTCCTTTTTCTTACCCCCTGCGCGCTCTTTCGGTGCTCGGAGCAGACCCATATCTATCATTTCCGTTTCAATTTCTTTTAAATCGTCGGCTGTTTCCGCAACGGCAATCGCGGTTAAAACGCTGTCCGTATACTCGATTTCTGCCTCTTCTTTTTCTAACATTGGCGTTAAAATTTCTTTCGCGCGCTTGTATTTATTATACGTTTTAAAATACCGTTGGGCGTTTTTTGAGGGGGGCAGGGTTGCGTCTAACGTAATTTTTACCTTTTCACAATCGGGGGAATACCAGTTGTCCAGCTCTACGCTCGACACCCCTTTTTCAATGCGGTATAAATTCGCCGTCAGCAGTTCGCCTTTAATGCGATAGTCCTCTGCTTTTTCCGCTTCCTTTAAACGTTCCAAGGTGTCTTGTAATTTTTTCGTCTGTTTTTTCTTCAAACCGCGAACGGTATTTTCCAGTTTGCGTTTTTTGTCGTCGAAGCCTTTTTTGCTTTCCTTTCGCGTATAAAATTCGTCTTCCGCTTTACACAAAGAGGGCATTTCTACTCCGTTTTCTATCGGAAAAGCAAAGAAATCGGTGATGACCCCTTTTTCAATGCGCACGTGAGGATTGCAAGGCTCGTTTTGACAAAAATCACCTACAAAATCCCAAAGCGGCATTCCCACAGCGGAAGAAAAAATCAATTTAGGCGAACCTGCCGCCTCGCAGGCACGGCGTACGATTTCCCTCGCGGTGGGCATCGCAAGCCCTGCTATATTCTCAAACAAGAAGGCAGAAAGAGCTTCGTTGTCCCACCCTTCTTGGCGTAAAACAAGGAAGTTTTCTATTCGTGAACGCATACCTGCCCCATCGAAAGGCGATAATTTATCCTGCGGAACGGGATAAAGATATTTAGCCCCTGGGAGCAAAACACGACGGGAATTGTCTTCTAAATTCGTTGTTTTTAACGCACCTAAAATTATCCCTTTTTCCGTCAGAACAATGTTGGAGTACTTCCCCATAAGTTCGCAGTGCAACGTTCTTGTTGCTTGGGAAAAATCAGTGACGCAATGCAAATCGATTTCGATGATACGTTCAAATTCATGCTGACGAACAGCCAAAATTTCGGCGCCCTGCAAATGTTTGCGAAGCAGCATACAGAAATTCGGCGCGACAGGCGCGGGTTCCTTCTCGATCGCAGACAAACAAACGCGCGCATTGGACGCATTTGAGCTTAAAATGAGTTTAACAGTCGTCTTTCCGGTGTATATAATAAAGGTAAGCTCGTCCTTATTCACCTGCGAGATGCGGTTGATTTTACCGTGGACGAGAAAAGTATTCAATTCGGTTGCCAAACGGCGGATATGAAACGCGTCCTGCGGCATAATGACCCTCCTAACTTAAAAAAACGCTCTTTACATGGTTATTATAACGCAAATTTCGCAAATTGTAAATAAAATCGCATGAAAAACGCTTTATTTTCTTTGATAAATATGGTAAAATATCATGCGTGGGCTTTTGCAGTAAAGGCAAAACGCCGTAAATAATATCGAAAAATAAAAAATTAAGCAATAGATGCAGGAGAGTAAACATTATGAAGTACACTACCAAAGCAGCAGAAAAAAGCACTGTAAAAATCACCATCAAATTCGACGGCGAAGAATGGAAGGCAGCGCTTAATCAGGCTTATCTTAAAACGAGAGCAAAATTTGCCATCAACGGTTTCCGTAAAGGCAAGGCTCCTAAGCACGTTATCGAAAACGTATACGGCAAAGGCGTGTTCTATGAAGACGCGCTCAACCTCCTTTTCTCTGAAAACTACGGCAAAATTATCGAAAAGGAAGAAAAGAAATTCACCGTTGTTGGCGAACCCGAAGTTACGCTCGATAAATTGGAAGACGATTGCATTAGCATGATCGCGGTTGTTCCCGTAAAGCCTGAGGTAAAAATTTCCTCCTATAAGGGTATTAAAATCAAAGAATTCGCGTATAATGTTAGTGACGAAGAAGTGGAAGCGGAAGTTAACCGCGTTCTTGAAAGAAACGCAAAGAAAGTGGCTGTTACCGACCGCGCTGCAGCAAACGGCGATATCGTAAATATCGACTTCGTTGGTACGGTTGACGGCGTGAAATTTGATGGCGGCGAAGCAGAAGGCTTCGACCTTACGCTTGGCAGCGGTCAGTTTATCCCCGGTTTTGAAGATCAAGTTGTTGGTATGAACATCGGCGAATCGAAGGACGTAAACGTTACCTTCCCCGAAAATTATCAAGCTGAAAACTTGAAGGGTAAAGCAGCTGTGTTTGCTGTGAAACTCAACGGTATTCAAGCAAAAGAATTGCCCGAATTGACGGACGAATTTATCAAGGACGCAACGGGTAGTGAAACGGTAGAAGAATACAAGACCAAAGCAAGAGAAAGATTGCAGGTGCAGGCTGATAGAAGAGCAAACGACGCTACGGAAAACAGCATTCTCGAAGCAATTTCTGCAAACGCAGAAGTAGAAATTCCGCAAGCAATGATTGATAGAGAAGTAGATTCGCTTGTACAGAAGTTTGAATATCAGCTTATGTACCAGGGATTGAAGCTTGACGATTACCTTTCTTTCTTGAAAGTGGATCTTGCAGAGTTCAGAAAGAACTATGAAGAACAGGCAAAGAAGAACGTATTGAATCAGCTTATCATTTCCCAGCTTATCGCTGACGAAAAGATTGAAGCAACGGAAGAAGAAGTAGATGCGAAGGTTGCAGAACAAGCTGCTTCCGTGAAGAAAGAAACGGAAGAATACAAGAAAGGCATGGATCCTCGTCAGTTCGATTATATCCGCAGCGATATCATCATCACGAAGCTTTTCAATTTCTTGAAAGAAAACAACGAAATGTATAAAGAAGACTAATCTTTCTTATCATCGTTTTAATTAAAAAATTATCGTGGGAAGGCAGCTTTTTCTGCCTTCCATTGCGTTAAAAGCAAAAATATGAAAGTTTTATAAGGAACGGAATTTGTATGGAAGAAAAGAACGTTTTAATTCCCTACGTTGTGGAACGCACGTCCTCTGGGGAACGCACGTATGATTTATATTCCCGTCTTTTAGACGATAGAATTATTTTTTTGAGTGGTGAAATCAACGACGCCGTTGCCAACACCGTTGTGGCACAGCTTATTTACTTGGAAGGCAAAGACCCGACAAAAGACATCAGCTTGTATATTAACTCCCCCGGCGGCAGTGTTTCTGCAGGTATGGCGATTTATGACACGATGAATTATATCAAATGCGACGTTTCGACGATTTGTATTGGTCTTGCAGCGTCCATGGGCGCATTCTTGCTCTCGAGCGGTGCGAAAGGAAAACGTTATGCTTTGCCCAATTCCGAAATCATGATCCATCAGCCTCTTGGCGGCGCGCAGGGTCAGGCAAGTGATATCAAAATCCAAGCGGAACATATTCTTCGTACGAAAGCGAAACTCAATCGTATTCTTGCGGAAAACACGGGCAGAGATATTGCAACGATTGAACGCGATACGGACAGAGATAATTATATGTCCGCAGATGAAGCGCGTGCATACGGTTTGATCGACAGAGTCTTTTCAAGAAGATAAATTAAGAAAGAGGAAAAGGGTTTTGTTACGCGCGGGGATTCGGAAAAAACGGGTTTTCGCGCGTTTATTTTCTAATGTATTTGCGAGGGGCAGGTATGTGTTGAATAGTAAAACACCCATACCATGTACGAGATGAATATATTTTTTAGTTTTGTCCCCTATTTTGGAATAAACACAGAAAAGACTATCGATTACATACTTATATTTGTATAAAACATTGGAGTATTAAAATGGCAAATAAAAATCAACATTGTTCTTTTTGCGGAAAACCCAAAGAAGAAACGCGGAGATTGCTTACGGGCCCCGACGGAGAAGCTTGTATTTGCGATGAATGTATCGATTTATGCAAATCCATGCTGGAAGAATGGGAGTTTGATAAAGAACCGACAAAAGACGTGCCTTTGAAAAAACCTGTGGAAATCAAGGAAGAACTTGATCAGTATATTGTAGGTCAAGACAAGGCAAAGCGTGTGCTTTCCGTGGCGGTGTATAATCATTATAAGCGTATCAACGCCATGAAAGACAAGAAAAAGGACGACGACGGCGTAGAGATTGAAAAGAGCAACGTATTGTTGCTGGGCCCGACGGGTAGCGGTAAAACGTTGCTTGCAAGAACGCTGGCGAAAATTCTCAACGTCCCCTTTGCTACTTCTGACGCGACGACGTTGACGGAAGCGGGCTATGTGGGTGAGGACGTAGAAAATATTCTTTTAAAGCTGATTCAAAACGCCGATTATGATATTGAAAGAGCGCAGCGTGGCATTATTTATATTGACGAAATCGATAAAATTGCGCGCAAAAGCGAGAACGTTTCCATTACGCGTGACGTTTCGGGAGAAGGCGTGCAGCAGGCGCTTTTAAAAATCATTGAAAGCACGACGGCGAACGTACCTCCGCAGGGCGGCAGAAAGCATCCCAGCCAAGAATGTTTGCGTATTGATACGACGAATATCCTCTTCATTTGCGGCGGCGCATTTGTAGGTTTGGATAAAATCGTATCTTCACGTAAGGACGACACGACGCTTGGTTTTGGCGGCAAGGTGCGTTTGGGCGCGAATGAAGCCGATTACTCTGTTTTGGATGACGTGAAACCGCAGGATTTGACGAAGTTTGGTTTAATCCCCGAATTTGTCGGCAGACTTCCCATTGTGGTGAATCTTGACCCGCTTGGTGAGGACGCACTCGTGAAAATTCTCACCGAACCCAAGAATGCCATTATTAAGCAATACCAAAAATTGGTAGGATTTGACGGCGTGAAACTGACTATTGAGGACGAAGCGGTGAAAGAAATCGCGCAAACGGCGATTCGTTTAAAGACGGGCGCGCGTGGGCTTAGAACGATTATCGAAAACTTGATGACGGAAGTGATGTATAAAATCCCGTCCGAAGAAAATGTGGAAGAGGTAATCGTGAAAAAGGAATGTTTGACGGACGGCATGGCGCCGACGCTCGTGTACAAGAAAGCATCTTGATGGTGAAAGGAACGAGATTGCGCTCAGCTTGCTATTCGCAATGACCAACGTTCCGTTGGATTAAGTCTTTCTATCTTTCAATATAGGGAAAATTCTCTTTCATGTCATTCTGAGGAGCAACGCGACGTGAGAATCTCATATTTATGAATGCTTTATTTTAAACGAGATTGCCGCGGTCGTTTCACTCCCTCGCAATGACAAAAGGGAATAGTTTTCTATTCGTAATGACAAATAGAACGATTAAAAACCCTTAAATTTTATAAAAAAGACACGGTTCACTTCATTGATGCCGTGTCTTTTCGTATCTATATGTAAAAATTAATACACAATCTGTGCGTTGTTTGGTAAATTCAAAACGGTTGCATTATCGCCGCGAATATTGAAATAATTTTCTTTATACGTTTTGTGGGCAATGAAATAAACGCGCTTATCCTGCCAACGGGTTCTCAATTCTTCCGTGAACAGACCCTCGTTTAAAATCTTACGCATGATATTTTCATTCAGGTCGATAATCGCCGAAGTGTATCCTTGCGCAAAACAATCCATAATCTCTGCGCGCAATCTCGCCACCACGAAAATATCCTCATGAATATACCCAATACCAGAACAATGATGGCAGGGTTTTAACAAGGAGATAAAGGTGTCGAAGCCGACACGTTTTCTCGTAAATTGCGTTAAACAAAGCTCGCTCATGGGCAAGACGTTGCATTTAGATTTATCGTGTGCAAGGCAAGCTTTTAATTCTTCCGTGACCGCTTCTTTGTGCGCTTCCTCTACCATATCAATGAAATCGACAACGACAATGCCGCCGATATTTCTAAGGCGCACCTGCCGCGCAATTTCTCTCGCTGCCGCCATGTTCACAGCAAACACCGTTTCTTCTAAATTTTTATCCCCAACGTAACTGCCCGTGTTGACGTCCACTACGGTCATGGCTTCGGTGGGGTCGATGACGATATAGCCGCCGTTTTCAAGCGTGATGGTGGGCGACATGACTTCTTTTAAAAGCTCTGCAATGCCAAATTCCGTCATCATGGAACGGTTGCCCTTGTATTGAATGAGCTTGCGCACGGGAATGTCACCGCGCAGTTTTGCAAGGTGCAAAAGCCGATTATACAAGCTTTCATCGCCTACGTGGATAGCCGTCACTTCATCGCCGAAACTATCGCGAATGACGCGCATAGGCAAATCTTCATCCTCGTGTAACAGTGTGCCGACGGGGGCGGTTTGGGCGCGTTCTAACATTTCATGATATAATTTTTTTAAGTATTCCGCTTCCGTTTTTAGTTGTTTTTGCGTAGCGAACGGAGCTTGCGTACGCACAATGAAACCCTCTGTGTTATCCGAGCGCAATTTTTCCGCCGTTTTTAAAAGGGAAGCGCGGACATCTTCATCGGTAATTTTTCGGGAAATTCCTAAAAAGTCCGTTTGCGGCGTGTATATTAGGCGTTTCCCGACAAAGGAGAGCCTTGTGGAAACTTTTGCGCCTTTCGTGCCGCGTGCGGGTTTTGTCACCTGCACAAGCACCTCATCGCCCTCTTTTAACTCCGTTTGTGGGGAAAGGGACTTGGGCGAACCGTTTGCTGCATCGTATTTGGTGTAATCGGTGTAGGGTTCGTCCATGCACAGATAGCAATTACGGGAAAGGTCACAATTGATAAAAGCCGCGTTCATTCCCGAAAGCACGTTGGTCACCTTGCCTTTATAAATACTCCCCACGGCACCTTTTTTCGTTTCTGATTCCGTGGAATATTCAGCAAGGCGCTCGTCTTCCAAGAGCGCGGCAAATTGTTGACCGCAAAAGCGGTCTAAAAACCATTCCTTTTTAATTTCTTTCTTCATCTGCGTACTTTTATCCCGATTTAAACTTCCTTCAATGCCCCCTGCCGTACAGCTCTGCAAGGGGGTCGTGCCCATTCTATAACAGTATAGCAAAAAAAGCTTTTCTTGGCAATCAGTTTTGCTGTTTATTGGCAGGTTTCTTGCGATTTTATGTGAAAAAATCTGCGTTTTTCGCAGGATTTATACAAAGTTGGCGCAACGTGCTGTATGGGGACGGTGCTTTTTCAAAAAGCAAAGAAAGCTCTGTTTGCGTTAAGTTGAAAAGGTGGTTTTCGTTCTCATCATACACTTCCAAAACCAAAAAACAGCCGCGCGAGAGGAAACGAAAGGTGTCTTTGATGGGGCAGGAATCAAGCACGGCAATCCGCCGAATTTCCACTCCTTTTTTAAGCGAAGGACGCTCGATGGGGAGTTTGTTGTAAACCGCTTCTTTTTGTTGGGTGCCAAGCGCACCGACAAGTAAAAATAAACCGAACGCAAGCAGGGTGATGTTCGTTGTTTTTTTGGTGTGCAAAATAAAGAATGCCGCAAAAAAGAACAGTGCAAAAAACAGTGTGATCCAACGGCAGATTTTATAAGCTTTTTGTTCGGCTTTGCGCTCCTCTGTGGTGCGATTTAGGAAATGCTTTGCGAGCAGGCATTTTAAAATTCTGCCGCCGTCCAAAGGGTAAGCAGG
>SVHQ01000060.1 GCA_015055785.1 Clostridiales bacterium
AATATGACTGCCAGCATCAAAATACGCCTTGTGTATTTCTTTCACCACGTTTGCGCGCGTGATATTCCAACGCTCGGGCAATTCCCCCAGCGCCAAACCCGACGATTGCAACAGCGTACCCATGCCGCCGTCTAAATATACGATATTTTCTGGTAAAAACTCTTTTACGTTCATTCTTCTAATCCCTTGGAATAATCCGAGTGAAACCCCTCGTGTGTGCAGGAAGAAAACAACAATTTATCCCCCTTGTAAAAAGCCAAATCTTCCAATTCGTCTAAATCGTAATCGGTTTTATATTGCAACAGCCAGTTTTTTGTTTCTTCCGTCAAACGGAAACGATATACTTTGGACAAACCACCCCTCGTACAATGCCAAGAACAAGTAGGCGTTATCGAAATCAAATAGGGCTTTAAGACACGCAATTTTTCACTGTTCAAAGGAGCGTCAAGCGGTGCGATAAGCGCAGAGTCTGTCACAGCCGCGCTGCAAGCCTCAAAATCTTCCAAACGCTGCAAATCCATGTACAGATGCCAAAGAAAATTCTGCGGTTTTTGATAGCGCGTTTTTCCCTCGCTCTGCCTATCACAAATAAACGTCGCTGCTTCTCTTCCGTTTTCTTCGATATATGCTTTTATTTCTTCTCGTATATCCGCACAAAGCGTTTGAAAATCAGGCAATAAATCTCTTTCTTCTTCCGATAATCGTTGATAAGCGGCAAACCCTCTTTCCAAAGCATCTTTTTCTATTTCCTGCCGCGCAAGTTCTTTTCCCTCTTCAGACAAGCTTTCCTGCTCGCAAGGTCCTACCAACACAAACGAATCTGCCATACCCTCGTATTTTTTCAACAAACCGCGCATATCCAAAGCGTCAAACACGAGTTCTTCTTCATATTCGGCAAGCGTAGAAAAACGGCCGTTGATAGACACCAACGTCAGCAAGTCCCCCACCAATACTTTCTCTTTTTTAAGGAATTTAATAAGCGTATCATAACGGCGGCATCTTCTGCTTTTCTTATCGGCAATGGAGATGACGTAACCGTTGTTATAAAATCTAAACGCGGACATATCGATAACAAGACAACCCGAAATTTCATATTCCGTTCCCGTATCGTTTTTCAACACTACACATGCAAGCGACGTTGTTTCCAAATCCCCAATCAAACGGTGCAGCTGTCTTTCTGTAATTTTCTCCATCTTCCATTCCTTATCGCAAACCCACAATCGCCGTCACGGATTTTGTCGGGCTCATCAGCAAACTGTCATTCAAGGTCAAGCCTATCTTTCTTGGGCAATCAAGCATTAAAAAAATCTCTTTCTGCACAGACAAGGAAAAATCCCCATATCCAGGACTAAATCTCGGCTGTATATTTTTATATTCCCTCTTTAAATCCGCGCAAAAAACGTCGCACAAGGCTTCAATCCGTTCCGCACCGATTGCTTGCAGTATCAAGGCTTTCGCCGTTGCCACCCCTGCATACTTGGCAATCATTCTATCCACGTTCAGCCCTACCGTTGCCGCAAACACCACCGCCTTTTCGCAGCCCTCTAAATTTTTTCGCAAAGCTTTGCTATCCGACGTTACGTTGCCGATTATCAAAGCCCCCTTTTCTTGTTTCACGTCGAACACACGATAACACACACGATAGGAAAACGCCGCCGCACACTCCAAAAGGCATTCCTGTAATAACGCCTGCGTCGCTTCGTCCGCTTCTCCGCTGCAGCCTGCATACCGTAATATCTCCCTTTCCTTTATCGGGGGTGCAGGATAGTTTTTTATCAATACGTTATCTAACATTTTTCCCTAAGATATCCAAGAGGTTGCTTTGGATTTTTTGTGCAACGTCCGGTTTGTTCATGGAATATACGTGTACGTTGGTCACACCGTTGGCAAACAAATCGATGATTTGGTCTGTGGCATAAGCAATACCTGCCTGCTTCATCGCCGCGCTGTCATGTCCGAATTTGTCCACCAAACTTTTAAATCTTTGCGGCATAAACGAACCGGAAAGGTGGATAGCACGCTCCACCTGCTTTGCGTTCGTGATGGGCATAATTCCCGCCACAATGGGTACCGTAATGCCTGCTTCACGGATTTTATATAAGAAATTATACAAAAGATTGTTATCGAAAAACATCTGCGTCGTTAAAAAATCACAGCCTGCGTCCACCTTTTCTTTTAAATATTGAATATCCTCCCTTTGCGATGTGCTTTCAGGGTGCACTTCGGGATAACAAGCGCCGCCTATGCAAAAATCCGCACCGCTTGCCTTTAATTCACGCACCAATTCCACCGCATGGCGGTATGCCCAGCCACTTCTATCCGCATTTTGCAACGAAGCAGGAATATCCCCTCGAAGCGCCATAACGTTTTCAATGCCTGCCTCTTTAAAATCAGCAATACGCTGTTGCACCGTTTCACGCGTAGAGGAAACGCAGGTGAGATGCGCCAAAGAGGGTACCCCCAATTTTTCTTTGATATTTTTTGCAATATCCAACGTGTACTTGCTCGTGCCGCCGCCTGCACCGTAAGTAACACTCATAAAAGCAGGCTTGAGCGCGGCAATTTCTTCCGTTGCCGTTTTTACACTGTCATACACGTCGTCCGTTTTAGGTGGAAACACCTCAAAAGACAAAGAATAGGTATTTTGTTTGAAAATTTCAGTCAGTTTCATTTTTTCGCCTCTCGATTGCATAACCAAAATACTATGCTATTCTACATTATAATATAAACGCATGAGAATATCAATTATTTTTCGCCTTGCAAAAGCATTTTTTCACGCTTTTTTTCAGCTTGACAAACGATAAAGAAAAGATTATAATAGCCTTACTATGGAACAAGGATTATTGATAAAACCCATCGGCTATATTCGCAGCGATTTCAAGGAAAAATTCGGCATTCCCCGTCAAAGCGGCAGAGCGCCTTCTTTGCTTTCGGAAGTCGTTTTTTATCCAGAATATCGCAACAAAGAAGCGTTGCGGGAAATTGAGGGCTTTTCCCATCTTTGGCTTATCTTCGATTTCTCTTTGGCACATAAAGAGGGTTGGAGCGCCACCGTCCGTCCGCCTCGTCTTGGCGGCAACAAGCGCGTGGGCGTTTTCGCCAGCCGCTCCCCTTTCCGTCCAAACCCCATCGGTCTTTCCTGCGTAAAGCTGGAAAAAGTGAAAGAAACGGACGAGGGAAACGTGCTCGTTATTTCAGGCGCAGACCTCTTGGACGGAACCCCTATTTTTGACGTCAAGCCATACCTGCCCCTATCCGATTGCCAAAAAGACGCCACGGGCGGTTATTCTCAAGACGGAGAAAATCACCGTTTAAACGTCCACTTTCCCGACGAGTTGTCCTCGCGTATTCCGCAGGAAAAACGGGCTGGATTAATAGAGTGTTTGGCAGACGACCCTCGCCCCTCTTATCAAGACGACCCAACAAGAATTTACGGCATGGCGTTTGCCGATTTTCAAATCAAATTCCGCGTCGAAAACGACACGCTTTACGTAATCGACATTGATTGAATTTAAAAAATACCGCTTGGATAAACACTTCCAAGCGGCTTTTTACATTCCAATTAAAAATCTCCTTCCTATCAATTCATCTAAACTGATTTCGTAATAGTCGGCAAGTTTCACGCAAAAATCAATATTTGGCAAGCCCTTTCCAGCCCCCCACCAACTAATCATTTGTTGTTTCAAACCCGTCTCTTGTGCCAATTTCGATTGCGACAAACCGTGTTGTTCTCTTTGGTACTTTAAAGCTTCTCCGTAATTCATATATTTCCCCTCCCATAAATATTTTACAGAAATTTATGTAATATAATTTTATCATAGATAGCAACTAGCAACAGCGTTTAATATCGCGATTTTTAATTAAAATACATAATTTTCAATAGTTGTCACACAAACAAAAAGCCTTACTCCTTTTACGGAATAAGGCTTTTTGCTTACAATAAGTAACGTAGTAAGGGGATGTTACCTGTTTGTATTTTTATCTGTTAATACCTTTATTAAATATCGCCAACGTTCCCACGCCAGAATGCGCGCCAATAACTGGACCTACGTAATTGACGTAAATTTTTACATTCGGGAGCTTTTCAAGCAGCAATCTCTTCACGTATTCTACGTCGTCCATGCAATCGCCATGACTGATGAAAATGGGGTCGTTTTCGTCCATATCCATAGTGGATAAAAGATTTTCCACCAACGTATGCAAGGATTTTTTACGTCCCATCGCTTTACCGATTGCCACCAATTTCCCTGCGTTATCCACGTGCATAACAGGCTTTATTTTCAGCATCGAACCTACAACCGCCGTCGCTGTGGAAACTCTGCCGCCGCGTTTTAAATGGAAAAGATCGTCCACGGTGAAGTGGTGGCAAATATGCAACTTCAAATCTTCGGCATATTCTGTCACTTCCTCGATACTCGCGCCCTCGTCTGCTTTTTTAATAACGTAATCTAAAAACAAACCCTGCCCCATCGAAGCACAAAGGGAATCCACCACGCGAATTTTGCGGTTTGGATACTTCTCGCTCAATTCTCTCGCCGCTACGACAAAACTGCCCGCCGTACCCGAAAGACCAGATGAAAATGCAACCACCAACACGTCGCGCCCATTTTCCAAACTCTTTTCAAAATAAGGCTTTGCTTGTTCTGCCGTCACCTGATAAGTCGTCGGCATACTGCCTGCGCGGAGCTTGTCATAAAAGGTTTTGGCGTCGATGCTTTCGCCGCTCTCACCCTCATAATTGACATTGTCCATGTTAAAACCAAGCTTCACCACCGCAACGTCATGTTCTTGCAAATATTCCACAGGCATATCGCAGCTGGTATCTGTGATAATATCAAATAATCTTTTTCCCATACTTTCTCCTTTGGTATATCGTGTTTTATTTAAGTACGTTAAATTTCTTAATTCGTTCCGCCTCGAACGTGACTTGTACGGTATAGACCCCGTTCTTTTGCGAAAGCTCTAATCGCGGCAACCCCATCACATCGAAATATTCGTTAAATTTTTCCGCAAAGTCTTGTAAAATCAAGGCCTTACAACCATCGCTCATCAAGGATTTATCCGCTTGAATCACCTTATGGATTCTATTATAATCGTCTGATGTTCCTTTCATATCCGCTCCGTTTTACAATTTTCGCTTTAATACACGGCGGATGTTCCCGAAAAAACCTGCATATTTTTTCGTAACGTCATACAAACGTCGATTTTCTGTCAATAAATTGTTGGCAAGTAATTTAAACGCAGGGTGCGCATTCCCCAAATCCCCTCGGTAAATGCCGTATTCTTCAGGGATAATGCCCAAAAGCGGCGTTTTTAAAAGCTGCGTCACTTCCTTAGGAGAAAGACAATCGCCCGTAAGCAACAAATCCCCTCGCACCATATTCAGCACCACTGTCAATTCATTCAATTGATAACTTTTTAAAAGGGTGATGATTTTGTCCGCGTCACGTATCGAAGAAATATGCGGCGTCGTCACCACAATCGCTTCGTCTGCCGTGGCGACAGCTCGGTGAAAACCCTCGTCAATCCCAGCAGGACAATCGATGATGATAAAGTCAAACTGCGGCGCCAACGCGTCCAGCACCACTTTCAACGCTTGCGGAGAAACGTAACGCTCCGGTGCGGAATGGCTACTTCCCAAAAGATATAAATTGCCACAATCGGGATGTCGCACAAGTGCTTGTTTTGCCCGACACCTACCCTCTATCACGTCCACAATATCATATAAAATGAGCTGTTCTACGCCAGAAGCAACGTCCACGTTATTCAACCCGAAATCTGCATCGCATAAAATGACCCGTTGCCCTCTTTTCGCCAATTGCGCAGACAAATGAATTGCCACCGTCGTTTTTCCTGCGCCGCCCTTGCCTGACGTGATTACAATTTTTCTTGCCATTCTCCGCGCTCCTTTTTTACCGTGTATTTTCAGCAAAGTAAATCATATCACAGCACTTAGCGCGGATTTTGTCATTTTTCTTCTTTTTAAGAGAGGTTTTGAAAAAAATCTTTCGTTTTTGAATTTTTAAAATTCCTTCCCTTATAACCCTTCTTTTTCATTCAAGGCGTACATGCCCCCTTGAATCGTATATTTATCTTACCTCATTTTTAACCAAAAAGCAAAGAAAACTCCCAAAAAATCCCTCTACCTGCTTTTCTTTAAGCTCTACTCGCGCGAGAATATTTCTCTACTGTGAGTAGAATTTGTATTTTTCCCTTTATAAACGCACGTTTCGAATAGCTTTCTCCCCTATCCTGCAAGTTCTTGAACGAGTCCCACCACATACGCCTGCTCTGTCATTGCGTTCAGCTTGCTACTTACCATGCTTGTCATTGCGTTCAGCTTGCTACTTACCATGCTTGTCATTGCGTTCAGCACGCAACTTACCATGCTTGTCATTGCGTTCAGCTTGTTACTTACCATGCTTGTCATTGCGAGCCGTAGGCGTGGCAATCTCATAGATAATAAAGCAATAATAAATACACGATTTCCACAGTCGTTACACTCCTTCGCAATGACAAATAGAACGGATTGTTTCGTCAACTTTGTTTCCTTGCAATGTCCCTTAAAAAGTCTATCTGTAACGGACATAAAAAAAACAGACCATGCAGAAAAATTCCTACAAAGTCTGTTTTCATTCATTTGATTTTTAATTATCTGTTGCGCTTGCAAAGCTCAGCACAAACTTCCGACACTTTAACGTCTTTCACGTTCAAAAGCACCATCATGTGATAAAGCACGTCAGCCGCTTCGCTAATCACGCAAACCTTTTCCTCGTTTTTAGCCGCGATAACAAGCTCGACCGCTTCTTCCCCGACCTTCTTTGCAATACGGTCAACCCCGCGCACAAACAAGAAACTAGTGTAAGCGCCCTCTTCGGGATTCTTTTTATAATCCGCGATGATACGCTGCAATCTACCGAACATTTCGCCGCCGATGTCGTTATATTCACCCAAAATCTGTTGAGAATAACAGCTATATGCATTATCCGCCGCGCAAGCATTACCCTTTTGCTTCACTTTCAAAAGCAAGGAATCTTGTTCGTTACCCAAGAAAGCCGTAACGATTTTCTGCGTATTCCCAAGCGCGTCGCCAAATTTTACGACCGCTTTTTTCGTTTTATTAAAATAATGCGCATAACCCGTTTCGAAAGTCTTTTCCACGGCTTCTTTATTCATATAATCGAGCATAAGAACTTCGCCGCTCTCATAATCCTGCACAACAACCGAAATCAAACCATCTTTCCCAAATTTGAATTTACTAATATCAAATTTTTCTTCTTTTTTCAAAGCCATAGATAACACCTCCGTTTAGCATCCTACGCTATCTATTATACTACATATTTTTATATTCGTCAATAGTAGAGAAAAATTTTTTTTAATTTTTCACAAGATTTTCCCAATCGAGAATACACACTTCGCCTCTACGTTAATTCAACACCACGTCTTTCAAACTATCGTATTTCTTCAACGCCGCTGTTCGCAATTTTTCGTCGTCATATCTCCCCTCAAAGGCTTCGTCGGAAAGCTTTTTCGCCGCAAAAATCGCCTGCGTAGGGTATTTTAAATTCTTAATATCCGTCAGTACTTTACCCGATTGCCGCGTACCGAAGAAATCACCGCTGCCACGCATTTCTAAATCCTTTTCAGCAATTTTAAAACCGTCCGTATGATTTTTCAACGTCAACAAACGCTCTCGCGCGATTTCGCCGTCCGCCCCCATCAAAAGGAAACAATAGCTCTTCTCGCTGCCGCGCCCTACGCGCCCACGAAGCTGATGCAGCTGCGATAAGCCAAATCGTTCTGCATTATAAATAATCATAATCGTGGCATTGGGTACGTCTACACCCACTTCGATAACCGTCGTGGAAACAAGGCAATCGTATTCCTTGTTTTTAAAAGCCGTCATCACTTCCGCTTTTTCCTTGTCCTTCATGCGGCCGTGCAACAAACCAAAACGCACGGAAGGCAGTTTTGCACTCAATTCCTCATACAGTTCGGTGACGCTCATAATCGAGCCCTCTTCGTCATCGTCAATCTTTGCGCACACAAAATACGCCTGCTTGCCTGCCGCTGTTTCCCTTTGCACGTACTGCAACATATCCTCGTATTTTGATTCGGGAATAATGCTCGTCGAAATTTCTTGACGTTGCTTGGGTTTGTCTGTGATGGTGGTGACGTCTAAATCCCCGTAAAAAATCAAGGAAAGCGTTCGAGGAATGGGCGTCGCGCTCATAACCAGCATATCCACACCTGCACCCTTTTCCGCCAACGCATTACGCTGCGCCACGCCAAAACGGTGCTGTTCGTCGCAAACGATAAAGGAAAGATTGGGTAGTTCCACATCGTCTTGAATAATGGCGTGCGTACCGCAAAGAATATCAATTTCCCCATTCTTTAAACGAAGCTTCATTTCCCGCTTTTCTTTCGCCGTCATGCCGCCTGCAAGATACCCCACTTGATATTCAGGGAAATATTTCTTCAAAACTTGATAATTTTGCGCCGCCAAAACCTCGGTGGGAGAAAGGTATGCGGCGCGCTTACCGCTTTTCACCGCCATAAAAATGCCGCACAGCGCCACCGCCGTTTTACCGCTGCCCACGTCCCCTTGAATGAGTCTGTTCATACGGGTAGGCGCATAGAGATTTTCAAATATTTCATTCACCGCGCGTTTTTGTCCGTCCGTAAACTCAAAACCAAACCGCCCTGCAAACTGCTTGACTTCCGCCGCCGTTACCGTATAGTGATGCAAACGCACTTCCTCTTTGCCGCCTTTGATAATTTTAAACGCCGAAATCAACGTAAAAAATTCTTCCAAAGCAATACGTTCTGAAGCGAGATTTTTCGTCTTTTCATCGGGAGGATTATGGATATCGAAATAGGCTTTTTCCAAGGACGGAAGATTATATTTTTTAACAATCTGCCAAGGAATCACCC
>SVHQ01000061.1 GCA_015055785.1 Clostridiales bacterium
CTTTTTTACTCATCTTCATCCAAAACGTCATTTTCTTCCGCACGGCGAATCACCTTCTTTACGCGCTCAATATCCATTGGATATTTCAACAACTCAAGTTTTTAATAAATTCAGTTAATTGCTCGCTATCGTCAACAAAGTCACAAAAAATCATTGGTTTTGCACCGTCATACGGAATAACATATTCTGCGTTCCGCAATATTTCTTGTGCTTTTGGGGTAGGTTTTATAAGCAACCTATCGTCATATATCCCACCAAACAAAGCCCCGTTTGCATATAACAGATATTCACCCATCATCTTTTTATAAGTAATATCAATACCGTTTATTTGATTTAAAACAAAGCCCAAATATTCTTTAGTGCTTGCCATTTCTTATCCCCCGTTAATTCTCTAACAACGCTAAAATTTCGTCGGCGCCCAAATCGGGTTTTACTTTAGGCATAACTGCCTATCCGTCTATTTCTCCATACCGCAGGTATAGCATTGTTTGGACAAGAGTTCTTCGTTTTTAATACTGTTATACAATCTAAAACCGCCTGCAAAATTGTATGTGTCAAAGCCGTTTTGGGTTAAAATACGGGTTGCTAAATAACTGCGAAGTCCACTTTGGCACATTACATAGATTTTCTTCGTTCTATCCAGCTCGTCCAAACGCTCTCTTAAATCGTCCAGCGGAATATTGATAAATCCGTCCGCGCGACCGCGCATATATTCAAACGGCGTGCGCGTATCAAGCAAAATTACGTCCTTTCTTTCTCTTAACGCAGGGATTTGCTCATAATAAAACTGCCTTACGACCCCGTTTTTGATATTGTCCGCAACAAAACCTGCCATATTGACAGGGTCTTTTGCCGACGAATACGGCGGAGCGTACGCAAGGTCTAAATCCTTCAACTCATCCGCTTTCATGCCTGCCCGAATGGCGGTTGCAATCACGTCAATGCGTTTATCTACGCCATCGTAACCGACGATTTGCGCGCCCAAAATCTTATAAGTACCCTTTTCAAAAAGGAGTTTTAAGGTCATTGCCGTTGCGTTCGGATAATACCCAGCATGCGAATTTTGCGTTAAAATCACCTTTTCGTATTCTATACCGCTTACTTTGGCTTGCTGTTCGTTAATGCCCGTCGTCGCCACCGTCATATCGAACAGTTTCAACACGGACGAGCCTTGCGAGCCTTGATATTCGCTGTTCAATCCGCAAATATTATCGGCGGCAATACGACCCTGCTTGTTGGCAGGACCTGCCAAGGAAATAACTACATCTTGCTCGGTGATCAAATGCTTTACCTGCACCGCATCCCCCACCGCATAGATATCGGGTAGCGAAGTTTGCATTTTCGCATTGACTTTGATCGCGCCCTTTACGCCAAGCGCTAACCCCGCTTTCTTCGCAAGGGTGTTCTCGGGCGTAACCCCGACGGAAACCACTACCATGTCCGCGTTGAGTTTATCTCCGCCCGCAAGCTCCAACGATATTTGTTCGCCCTTTACCATCAATTTTTCCGTGTTGGTATTGAGTAAAATTGATACGCCGTGATAGCGGAAATTCGCGTGAATAAACGACGCCATATCACAGTCAACCGTCGGCAAAAAATGATTGCCACGCTGGATAACCGTCGTTTGAATTCCAAGCTTGACAAGGTTTTCCGCCGTTTCCAAACCAATAAACCCACCGCCAATAATAACGGCAGTTTTCGGTCGTTTTTGCTCGACAAACGCGCAGATTTTGAGCGTATCTTCTACGGTGCGGAGCGTGAATACTCTTTCGTTTTCGGCGTAAAAATCGGGCAAAATCGGCTTTGCGCCAGGCGATAAAATCAGCTTATCGTAGTTTTCCGTAAAGCTCGTTCCCGTTTTCAAATCGGTTACGGAAACGGTTTTGTTTTGCGTATCGATATCGGTTACTTCGTGATTGACTTTCGCCGTGATTTTGAAACGGCGGTAAAAGCTTTCAGGCGTTTGTAAGGTCAAATCTGCCTTGTCCGCGATAACACCGCCGATATAATAGGGCAAACCGCAGTTTGCGTACGAAATAAAGCCCGAACGCTCGAAAATAATAATTTCCGCACGTTCGTCTAATCTTCTTATTCTTGCCGCCGCCGTTGCACCACCTGCAACCCCGCCTACGATTACGATTTTCATAATCAGCCTCCTATGCTTGGTTTTTACCTTATAACAACGCTAAAATTTCGTCGGCGTTGGTGTCGGGCTTGACTTTAGGTATAACCGCTTGTATAATGCCCTGCTCGTCAATTAGGAACGTCGTTCTCACAACGCCCATACTCACTTTGCCGTACAACTTTTTCTCTTGCCAAACGCCATACGCTTGAATCGCCGAAAGTTCACTATCCGAAAGCAAAACAAACGGCAAATTATACTTGGTCGCAAAATTCAAATGCGAATTCTCGCTATCCTTGCTAATGCCGATAACCACCGCGTTTTTGTTTTCGATTTCCTTATTTTTGAGCGCAAACGCACACGCCTGTCTTGTACAACCAGGCGTATTGTCTTTCGGGTAAAAATACAAAACCACTTTTTTGCCGAGATACTCGGACAACGAAACCAACTTCCCGTTTTTATCGAGCAACGTAAACTCAGGCGCTTTCATTCCAACTTCTAACATTATTTTAACCCTCTTTTTTCATTATTTCGTAGGCTTTTTTAATGAAATCTACTTTCGTCATACCCTTTTCGGTTAAAAACGCGTTGATTTCTTCAAACAAATCTCTTGGAATCATCGTTTGAAAGTTCGCATTTTTCTCTTTGCGCAATTCTTTATTCTTTTCTTCGTACTTGCGCCTTGCAACTCTTTTCGACGTATCTTCTTTACGAGTAACCATAACTTGTCCTATCCTATTTAGATTTTGTTAATATAAGTATTTCTCAATCAGAACCAATTTCACAACCAAATTCTAAAAATATTTTAAACATGCATCTTGGTTAATAAATCTAAAACTGTTGCTCCTGGCTCAAGACTGATAGCTGTATACTTTTCAGAAAGCACGACAGGAACTATCTTTCCTTCACTTAGATCACAATCAAATTCATCGACCACTTTAATAGCAAAAGGCAATATTTTACTATAATATTCTACCTTGCTTTTTTCGGTTTTAAAAACTTCTTTATTGTTTTTATTCGGGAAAGGATACGGTAAATCGAAAACGAATACTTTTCCTTTTTTAGATTTGTAAATAAAATCTTGTCCGTAATAAGTTTCCGCCCCAAACGTTGTACTTGATGCAACGCGGTTAAAATCAATGTACTTATCTCTAAAATCATCTGTAACACACATTATAGTTGAATTTTTAAGATTATTTTTAATCATATCAACAAAATTATATATGTTTCCATTGTTTACTAGTCCAATTATACACAAAGGACGCTTCCCTTTCTCTAATAACGCTTGGTTAATATCATATATAACCTTCATCATGCTTGCATATATCCAAGCCGGTTGCCCTGCAATAGATAAGGTTCCATTGATAATCAAAACCATATTTTCAAAGATCGTCAAGTAAGTGTCTTTATTCGACTCTTTTATCGTACGTAAAAGATGAGCTACTGCACGCTGTTAAAACGAACTTTCGTCATATCAATATTCGTATGGATTCTGATACAACGCACGTTGGTAAGCGCGCCCATTTCAACTGCCGTTTGAATATCTAATTTATGTGCCGTATTCTTAAATATTTCAAGAATATTCGTGTCGTCTGCTCGTTCGGGTGTAGCCGTTAAGCCCAATATAAATTTCGGCTTAAAATACGCTAAAACTTTTTGATAGGTATCCGCTGTAGCGTGATGTGCCTCATCAATAATTATGTAATCGAAATCGTCGTCCTTAAACGAGTCCAAATTAAGCGCAACGCTTTGAATACTACCGCAAATCACGTGCGAATCATAGTCCTTTACGCTGTCGGCAAATTTGCCAACTGAAACGCCGTTCCATATTGACTTAAAGGTGTTATATGCTTGATTAACAAGCTCCATTGTATGCGCAACAAATAGCGTGCGTCCACCAACTCTTTTGGCATCCATAACTGCCGTTACAGTTTTACCCGTACCCGTTGCTTGATATAAGAGCGCAATCGTTTCCTTGCTTCCTCTCATTGCTTGCAAGTTTGTAAGCGCTTCTTGTTGATATTCTCGAAGTTCAAGTTTTCCGCCGTCAAGAGCTTGTCCTCGTTGGGTAGGAAGATAATCGTCTATTTCCTTAAATCTACTTTCCGAGCCCAAAAACAAACGTAATTCATCTTTAACCGTGTCGGGCTGCTTTTGCATTTGTCTAACCGTCCATCGATAAACGTCCCAACCGAGATGAATCATACTGTTTTGTTTAAGTAAATCGTCTGTGAATTTATCTTTTGAAACAAGTCTTGGATTGTGAGATGCCTCGTCGTCTATTTCAATAGCGATTCTTTTTGCGCCACTTTCGCAGACAAAATCAGCAAATCTTGCATTTTGATATATGTCAAAGAAAGGGTATTGAGAATATAAATACCCTGCCTTTTCCGCACCGAAAGTATCGGCAAATAAATCTATGAATAAATCCTCTGCTCCGCTACCGGAAATAGACTTCAATTCTGCCATTTTTACTCCTCGATTACCTTTTTCAGTAATATTTTCTTGTCAAATCCACCACGTTTTTCAACCTTTTCAACTCGAACTTTTTCTAAATCTTCGATAGAATATCCACGGGCTTTCGTTGCCGCATAAATAACTTCCAATAAGTCCGCAAGTTCTTCGAGATTTTTATCCTTATGATATTCTGCAAGTTCTTCATCGAGCTTTTTATCTATCATTTCAAGATATTTTTCGTCGGACAAGACCTCTATTTCGCACTGTTTACCAGACCCTTCAATGATTTCGGGTATTTTGTCTCGTGCAAGTTTGTCATAAATAATTTCTTTCATTTATATCTCTTCAATTCCTAAACTCTTCAAATATTTATACGTGCCGTTATAATATTCAGGCAAACGTGTGCTATCTTCCCAAAACCCACTCGGATTTTTATTTCCATTGCCTTCAGGCACACAAATCACCATACCAGCTCTAGCGCGTGTGAGCAAGACACGGTAAGCATTTAACATATACTTCATTAAATCTTGCTTACTTTCACTTGTTGGCGTCTGCTCTACCCACTTTGTTTGACCATTAAATCTATAGAAATTCCACTTGCCGTTTTCATATCGCATATCGGCATCCCAAAGTAAACACGTATAATCAAGTTCTAAACCTTGAACTTGAATTTCCGTTGCCGCATCTTCAAGATAGTTCGACGCTCTTGTGTCAACTTTGTCCTCTAAAAACCAATGGACCGCATTTTCATCACCTGAAGGTAAAACATGGATACCTAAAGGCTTAAATCTTGCAGATTCTTTTGTTATTAGAACACCTGTGCGTTCTGTTCCCCTAACTTTATCGTGCAACCACCTTTTTGCTTTTTCCATATCCCTTGTAAGCACAATGGGATACTTGTCCTTAATTCCTTTATACAAGTCTGCGGCAGTAGGCTCAATTGCAAGCAATGCGTGAACAAACGCAGAGAGTTTTTCTGCTCTATAAGAACGTAAGGAAACTGCAAGGTGTAAATTATCAGAATATGTAACCTTATCGTTCTTTTCAAGCAACTCGTTCACTTTGCCTTCGGCGTATTCCGCTTCCGTTAATTTCGACGAAATATAAACGTTCCAATGAGGGAATTTATCATTAAGCGCGTTAATCCACTCAGAAATACCTGCTTCGCCCGTGTTAATTTCTTGACCGCCGCCAACAAGACATATAATCGTTGCCCAATCTTCACGTTGGTCAAGCGACCAAATCAAAAATGCTGCCTCAGACATAGGAAAATTAGGAACTTTTAATTTATTACCGTACGTTCCGCCTCTTTTAAGATAATCCGCAAGTCTTTTATGCGTCCAAGAACGTTGCGCTTCGTCAAAAATCGCAACGTGTTCTACTTCACCGTAGCCAGATTCCGCAAGTTTCACCGCCTTTTCAGGGTCAATTTCTAAAACGCCGTTTTCAACGGGATTTTTGATTTTCGCAAGCATATTATCGCGATAACGGTGGATAATTTGAATAAACTTGCCAACTTCTCTACGTGAATCAGAGAGTTTTTTGCTTTCGCTTCTCTCTCGACATTTTTGATAATTATCTTTCGCAAGCGCTTCCGTCAAAACTGCAACCAACGGCCCATTACCAGAAAGGTAAACCGCGCCTTCGTCCTCAATAGGTTTTTCTTGGCCTTGATAAGTTTGTCTTACGGCAACGTCAAGCCCAACAAGTGTTTTACCAGCGCCGGGAACACCTGTTACAAAGCAAATACTTTTTTCTCTGTTTTCTTTGCTCTTTTGTATTACGTCAAGAATATATGCTATCGTTGCGTCGGTAGAAACCTTGTCCGCCTCGTGTCTTGTAATATCTTCTACCGAATGGCTTTCATAAAGTGTTTTCGCGGCCTCAATAATTGTAGGCGTTGGCGCATATGGGCTGATAATCCAATCCGGATTTACTTCAGGTTCGTTTGGATATTTCTCTAAAATTTTTGATATTAAATTTGAAATCCCCGCTTCGCCTGTTACAAGCGGATTAACCACCCTATCATCATACACAGACATTCTTATATCAGTAGAAGAATTACGATAATTTGTTGCAACTAAAATCGGAACAATAAGGTTATCCTGGCTAAATTTATGGAAGTTCTTCAAATCGAGCGCGTAGTCAAGAACTTGGTCGATATCTGCTTCCAAAATCTTTGATTCGCCCACCTTAAATTCCACGCAAAAAACAATTCCTTCGAGAAGCAAAACAACGTCTATTCTCTTACCAAGTCGAGGAATATCATATTCAAATATAACTTGTCCGTTTTTATCCGCATAATTTGATAAAACACCCTTTATGATAGATATTTCAGACCTCCACGCTTCTCTCGTAGTCGTAAGCGCATCACCGTGATAATTATCACACAACGCACCAAATATTGAATTTTCATCAGCGTTAATGAATTTTTCAAAACTGCTGTTATATAAACAACGACTCATAACAAATAACTATTTTCTCCTTTCTTGCTAAAATCATGTTGATTTTAGCACAGTAAATATGACAATCTTCGTCATATTTATAAAAATTTTTATTTTATTCTTCTAAAACGCCGATACGCGCGGAAATTATTTCTTTCAATCGTGCTTTCAACTCTTCGGATAAATACGATTCTTCCGACATTGCAAGCAAGGTTTCTTTTTCCTGGATAACCTTAGCAAGCAATTTTTCCGCAGTAACGCTTTCTATACCGATTTCTTCTGCGAACGATAAGAAGTCTTTTCTCCTAATTTTGCGTTTTTTCTTGCACATGGTTAAGGCGAATTCTTCTTCGTCTTCGGGCATAATCGCGTTGACAGGCAGTAAATCGTATGCGCTAGACAACACGTATTCGCTACTTCCCTCTGCTTTTTCTATCATCGAAAAGTTCTTCAAGTGCATGTCCGAGTTTCCAATAACAAACGAGAATACCAAACGCAAATACAGTTCCGTTAAATCAAATTTCGCCATAGACGAATACTTTTTAATAACTTTCGCGCAACGCTCGTAAGAACCTTTATACTTATCTTCCGTCAAACGCTCTTCAAGTTGACAAAAATCTTCCATCGCGAGCATTTGCATTTTTCCGTCCACGTTCGCCCTATCAATTCTCTTAGTGATATACGCAAGTTCGCCCCTACTATTCATCTTTATCAAAGCAAACGGTACGGTTTTTATCCCCACCTGCTTTGCCATTTGCACAACCAAGTATTCAGCTTCGGGCAAAGTTTCGTACTCTTCTGTTTGAGGTTTCAAAATATACCCCGTAGGATAGTTGACAAGCGTAAGTCTTGGAGACGTGCCTTCCGTTAAATGCAAGGACAATTTCTTTTGCACGCCCGGAACGGTAAACCCCTTATTCGTGCTTTCTTCGGCAAGCCGTTTTAACGTTTCTTCCGAAATATCAAGTAAGGGCAACTTACTACCGCCGAAAAACGCTTTCACACATTTTTTATGCCAACCGTTTTCCACTTCTTCTATAGACGTTTTGGGCGTGAATTCTCTGCCACAACATAAACATTTCATAGTTTTTCACCCCTTACGCTCACGTTCCCTACCGCGTCTTTGCAAGCAACCAAAAGCACACCGAACCTATCGCTCGGTGAAATTTTCCAATTGTGCGTTACGATATCGAGTAGCCACCCCTCGGGAATCAGCCCGTCGAAGAACGGGAACAACGTTTTGGCTCTATATTTATTTGTCGTAAGCGGTAACGTCAAACTGACGGCAGTTGCGTTTTCGCTTTGCAAATACTCTTCGTCGTAGGCAAAAGAATACCCGTAGTCCGTTTCCGCTAATACGCCCGCAAAGACGTTCCGCACGTAAATATAGGCAGTTCTATACGTATCACTCATCACTATTCAATCTCCCTACCGATACTTGCGCGCCGAACACCGCCAACGCTTGATTTACTTTATCAAGGCGCAACGTTTTCTTGCCTTGTTCAAGTTCTCGAACAAAGCGAAGCCCTAAGCCTGCACGCATAGCAAACTCTTCTTGGGTTAATCCCAACGCTTTTCTGTTTTGTTTTATAAATTCACTTATAACTTTCATAGCACCGCCACAAAAAACTTATAATATTTGATACTACTATTTTATACCCTTTCGGGGCTTTTGTCAAGCGTTTTGCACTAATTATACCCAATAGGGTTTGAAATATTTTATTCCTGGTGAAATAATCCCGTTAGGGTATAAATTAAAAATCAAAACCACCAGTTAAACTGGTGGTATGCACTGGCCCTTCAAGGGCATAATACTAGCGGAGCCTTAAGGCTCATTGAAAGGTTTGCCAACCGCAAAACAATCTCAGGCAGCCGCTAAAGCGGCT
>SVHQ01000062.1 GCA_015055785.1 Clostridiales bacterium
TTACGGTCTTGATAAAGACAAGGGCGGCAAGGTTATGATTTACGACCTTGGCGGCGGTACGTTCGACGTTTCCATTCTTGAAATTTCCGACGGCGTATTCGAAGTTCTTGCAACGAACGGCGATACCAAGCTCGGCGGTGACGACTGGGATAACAAGATTATTAGCTATCTTGTTGACGAATTTAAGAAATCCCACGGCATCGACCTTTCCAAAGACAAAATGGCAATGCAGCGTTTGAAAGAAGCTGCTGAAAAGGCGAAGATTGAGCTTTCTGGTATGAGCTCTACCAACATAAATCTTCCCTTCATTTCCATGAGTGCAGACGGCCCTCAACACCTCGATATCACATTGACGAAACAGAAATTCGAAGCGATGACGGCTGACCTTTTGAATAGAACGGTAGAGCCTATGAAGGCAGCAATGCGTGATGCTGGGCTTTCGTACAGCGACATTGACAAGGTGATTCTTGTTGGTGGTTCGACGCGTATGCCTGCTGTTGTGGAAAAGGTGAAGGAAATAACGGGCAAGGATCCTTTCAAGGGCATCAACCCCGATGAATGCGTTGCAATCGGTGCAGCTGTGCAGGGCGGCGTTTTGACGGGCGAAGTTAAGGACGTGCTCCTTCTCGACGTTACGCCTCTTTCCTTGGGTATTGAAACGCTTGGCGGCGTATTCACCCGTATCATTGACAGAAATACGACTATCCCCGTAAAGAAGAGCCAAATCTTCTCGACGGCTGCTGACAACCAGACGAGCGTAGATATTCACGTGCTTCAAGGTGAACGTGAATTCTGTAGAGATAATAAGACTCTTGGCAACTTCATGTTGACAGGTATTGCTCCTGCTCCTCGTGGTATACCGCAGATTGAAGTTACGTTCGATATCGACGCAAACGGTATCGTACACGTAACGGCGCAAGATAAGGGCACGGGTAAATCTACAGATATCACCATCACTTCGTCTACGAATCTTTCGGAAGCGGAAATTGAAAAGGCTGTAAAGGACGCTGAACAATTCGCGGAAGAAGACAAGAAGAGAAAGGAAAAAGTAGAAAATAAGAACAAGCTTGACAGCATGATTTTCTCCGTGGAACAGACAATGAGAGATGCTGGGGATAAGTTGGACGAAGCAGATAAGAACACCTTACAAGCGGCAATTGCTGCGGCAAAGAAGGAGTTGGAATCGGACGATGATGACAGAATCAAGGCTGCTTATGAAAAACTTATGCAGGATATCCAGCCCGTTGTTGCAAAATTATATCAGCAAAACGGTGCGCCTGGCGCGGATCCTTCTGCAAACAACAGCACGGATGGAGATACGGAATTCCATCAATAATTAAGCGGTAAATTTGTGTTCAACGCGTACATGGGTGGCACAAATTGGATTTAAGGAACAAAAAAGCGTAAAATCGGGTTTGGTTTATGCCAGACCCGTAAACGCTATAAATGGGTAGAAGCATTATGGCAGATAAAAATTATTACGATATTCTTGGGGTGGATAAAAAAGCGACGCCAGATGAGATTAAGTCGGCGTATAGAAAGTTGGCAATGAAATATCACCCCGACCGTAACCAAGGCAACGCGGAAGCGGCGGAAAAATTTAAAGAAATCAACGAAGCGAATGAAACGCTTTCCGATGCCCAAAAACGTGCGGCTTACGATTATGAATTAGAGCATCCTGGTATGGGCGGCTTTGGCGGCGGCGGTTTTAGTGGCTTCGGCGGCGGTGGCTTTGAAGACATTTCTGATATTTTCAGCAGCTTTTTCGGCGGTGGCTTCGGTGGCGGTGCGCGTTCAGCGAGGTCGGCAGTCGGTGAGGATATCCAGCGTGAAATGTCCCTTTCCTTTATGGATGCGGCGAAAGGTTGTAAAAAGACCATGTCGTACACGAGAAACGAACCGTGTACGTCTTGTTCGGGGACTGGTGCCAAGAACGGCACGGAATTTAGCACGTGCTCTCGTTGTCAAGGCAAGGGGATTATTCAGCAAGTGCAGAACACCATGTTTGGGCGCACCATTCGTCAAAGTCCTTGCCCCGATTGTAACGGCAGCGGCAGAACGATTAAGGAAAAGTGTCCTGAATGTAAAGGCAAGGGTTCGCAACGCAAGGAAACGGTTGTGTCGATGGACATTCCTGCTGGTGTAGATACGGGCAGCTACATGAAGAAAAAAGGCATGGGGCAGGCGGCGCCGAACGGCGGGACGCCCGGGGATTTGATTATTGTGTTTAAAGTGGAACCGCATAAGATTTTTAAACGCGATAATTTTGATTTGCATATCGATTTGCCCATTTCTTATAAAACTGCGGCGCTCGGCGGCACAGTGAAAGTGCCTACCATTGACGACACCTTTGAATTTACCGTTCCCGAAGGTACGCAGAGCGGTACGGTGTTCACGCTTCGAGGCAAAGGTATTCGTTCGGCAAGAGGGGGTACGGGCAATTTGTTGTTGCGTGTGATTGTGGAAGTGCCCACCCGTCTTTCCCGTTCGCAAAGAAAAGAGCTTGAACAGCTTGACGAGGATATTGAATTGAAGCAATACGAGCAGATGAAACGTTATTCGGATAACGTGGAAGCGCTCTATGGCGATAAGCCTTATAAAAAATAAATAGAATTTATGAAAAAAGTTTAAAAACGCGGCTGTGCTTACAGTCGCGTTTTTTCTCGTGTTTATTGTCTTCGGTATTCCTTTGGTGAAACGTGCTTGAAACTTTTAAAGGTCTTGATGAAATAGCTTAAATCATTAAAACCGCAATCATAGGCGATTTGGGTGATGGGAAGATCGGTGCCGAGCAGTTTTCTTGAGGCGCGTTCAATGCGGTACGCCATTAAATAATTCACGGGTGTTGTGCCCGTCATATCTTTGAAAAATTTGCAAAAATATTTACACGAAAAACCTGCCACGGCGGACATATCGTCCAACGTAATGTCGGAAGCAAAATTGTCACGAATGAATTTTAAGACGAGTTTTAGCTTGACCACTTTTTTCTCATCTTTGACATTGGATAGGGGCAGGTGTGAGTTGAATTGCTCTTTTTGCTGAATTTCCCCCAACAATTCATGGAAAAGCCCAAGGACTTTGAATGGCATACCTGCTTGATTTTTTCCTGTTTCGTCGAAAATTCGATGAATAAGCTGTATAATGTGTGGGTGCGTGGGACGTTCTTCCAAAAAACTGTTGTGGGAAAGTAAATTATCGATAAACAAATCGCACGCGCGGTTGTTTGTTTTTAAAAAGGCAAGGTTGAAAACAATGCATTCATAGACACAGTCCTTCGGGGTTGCCCCGTGTACCGTTTCACTGTTGATAATCGCCACGTCGCCTGCTTTTAAAAGAAAATTTCGATTGTCCAAGGTCAGGGAAAGAGAGCCTGAAAGCACGCGTGTCAATTCCAGATTGGTATGCCAATGAAACGCCATTTCATATTTTGGATGCTGGCTGTTCACTTTGTATAATTCAAAGGGGAAATCTTCCGTTCCGTGCTGTTTTAATTCGTTATATATCATAATTTTTCCTCTGTTTTTTAAAATGGATAAAAAATGTGAAAATAATTATACTTTTTTATATTATATCACAAGTTTTTGTTTAAAATCAAGTATATAATTATACATAAGATAGACTGTGTAGTATTTTTTTGAGATATATGAAAATATCTTCGTAAAGAAATGGTGCAGAGTTAAAAATAGAAAAAATAAATAAAATTATGTTTCATTTATAAGGAGGAACAATTATGGCAGAATCCAGATATATCGGGGATTATCCCGTAATCGGTATCCGTCCTATCGTGGACGGCAGACGTGGACCTATGAAGCTTCGTGAAAGCTTGGAAGATCAGGTAATGGCGATGGCGAATGCCGCTAAGAAATTATTCGAAGAAAACCTTTTCTATTCCAATGGCGATCCTGTGAAAGTAGTTATGGCGGACACGTCGATTGGTCGTGTGCCCGAAGCGGCGGCTTGCGCGGCTAAATTCCAAAAGGAAGGCGTTAGCATTACGTTGTCCGTTACCCCTTGTTGGTGTTATGGTAGTGAAACGATGGATATGGATCCTACGACAATCAAGGCGGTTTGGGGCTTTAACGGTACGGAACGTCCTGGCGCTGTATATTTGGCGGCTGTTTTGGCTGGTCATGCACAGAAAGGCTTGCCTGCTTTCGGTATTTATGGGCATGAAGTGCAAGATCGCGATATGGTGACAACGATTCCCGAGGACGTAAAAGAGAAATTGTTGCGTTTCGGTCGTGCGGCGGTGGCAGTGGCTACGATGCGCGGAAAATCCTATTTGCAGATTGGTTCGCAATGTATGGGTATTGCGGGCTCTATCATTGACCAGGATTTCATGGAATCCTATCTTGGTATGCGCGTAGAATCCGTGGACGAAGTGGAAATTCTTCGCCGTATGGAAGAAGGCATTTATAATGAAGAAGAATATCAAAAAGCTCTTGCTTGGACGAAAGAGCATTGCAAGATGGGCAGAGATGACAACCCTGAATCGGTGGAATTTTTAGGCAAGGAACGCCGTATTAAATTCACGGATGAAGAAAAACAGAAACAGTGGGAATTCACCGTTAAGATGTACTGCATTATCAAGGATTTGATGGCAGGGAATAAGAATTTGCCTGCAGGTTTTGAAGAAGAAATGGTGGGACATAACGCAATTGCGGGCGGTTTCCAAGGTCAAAGACAGTGGACGGACCATTGGCCTAACTGCGATTATCCCGAAGCATTGCTCAGCTCTACGTTTGATTATCAGGGCGCGCGCGAACCCTATACGCTTGCTACCGAAAATGACGTTTTGAATGGTTTGGGTATGCTCTTCATGCGTTTGTTGACACACAGAGCACAGATTTTTGCGGACGTGCGTACCTATTGGTCTGGCGAAGCTACCGAACGTGTAACGGGCTATAAGTTGGAAGGCAAAGCAAAAGAATCCAACGGTATTATTCACCTTTTAAATTCGGGTGCAGCATGTTTGGATGCTTGCGGTGAATGTAAGGACGAAAACGGCAACGCTATCATGAAAAAATGGTGGGAAGTTACCGACGAAGATATTAAGAAGATGACGGATGCTACCGTGTGGTGCGAAGCAGGCTTTGATAATTTCCGTGGTGGCGGGTTCTCCAGCCATTATACGACGAAAGCCGAAATGCCTTGTACGATGATTCGTTTGAACCTTGTGAAAGGTCTTGGCCCCGTGCTTCAGATTGCAGAAGGCTGGACGGTTCGTCTTCCCGACGAAGTTTCCGATACGTTGATGGAAAGAACCAATCCTACGTGGCCTTGCACTTGGTTTGCTCCTCGCTGTGACGGCAAAGAAGGCAGTCCTTTCAAGACGGCTTATGAAGTAATGCAGAACTGGGGCGCGAACCACGGCGCAATTTCCTACGGCCATATCGGTGCAGATTTGATTACAATGTGTTCGATGCTCCGTATCCCCGTTTGTATGCATAACGTACCCGAAGATGATATTTATCGTCCCGCTTGTTGGAATGCATTCGGTATGGATAAGGAAGGTCAGGATTACCGTGCTTGTCAGACGTACGGCCCTCTTTATAAGAATATTAAATAAGCGTTTATAAAGTAAAAAAACGGAGAGTGTAAAAACTCTCCGTTTTTGTTTGATTTTATCAAAAGAATAGGGGACATGTACGCGTTGAATGTCAATATTCATCTGTTAAGCCAAGTAAATAATCGGTGGAAACATCAAAAAAGACGGCCATTTCAGCCAAGACTTTTAAAGGCGGTTCACGTTGGTCTTTTTCATAATGTAAGTAGGTGACGCTGTGCAAACCTAATTGTGCCGCAACCTCTTTTTGCGTCAATCCCTTTTCTTCTCTTAATTCTTTTAATCTGTTTCCCAATAATATGTCCATACCATACCTCTTTTCACTTGACATATTACCATTTCGGTAGTATAATTATACTGAAATTACCAAAATGGTAATTTTAAGGGAATTATTAAATTGAAAAAAAGAAAAAAATGTGGTTTTATTAGACATCCGCTGAATCGGATAAATAATTTTCTCTGGATTTCGTCCATTTTCTGGGATGTGTTTATTTTGGCGGGGTGTACCACTTTATTTGTATTTGGCTTTAATGAAATATCGGTATTAGTCATAATGTTAGGAATAATTTTGCGCTTTTTTGTAAAGTTAATGCTTTTGTTTATAGATGCTATACAATATTATTTAGAGGTGGAAGGGGTAAAGGTTTATTTAACAAAAGTGTTTGTATGTGGAGAAATAGATAATGAGGAGAACAGTTTATAAAAAAGAATGGGAATAATAAAAGTAAAAGAGCTGTGCGAGGTTACGCGGCTCTTTTCCTTTATGCGGTTTGGATAAATTGTTGACTTTTATAGCTTGGGCGTGGTATAATAAAGGACGTGAGGTAAACGATTATGAAGTATATTGAATTGACCATACATACGACGACGGAAGCGAGTGAAATTATTTCCGATATCATGTGGCAATACACCGATTACGGCGTCACCATTTGCGACAGAGCGGATATCATCGCTTTGCAAACGGCAAAAGAATCTAC
This sequence comes from Clostridiales bacterium, assembly GCA_015055785.1. The sequence continues at coordinate 6,544 of SVHQ01000062.1, forward strand.
TTTTTGGGATTACATGGACGAGGAATTGGAAGAAGGCTTGCTTTCCGACAAACCCTCGGACGTTTTGGTGAAATGTTACGTGGCGGAGGATGTGGCAGGGGAGATTTTGCCTGCGATTTTGCGCGATATTCAAAATGCGAAAGAATGGTCTGGTGGGGAAATACCTTTCGGGACATTAGAGGACACCAAACGCACGGTGGACGGCGATGATTGGATTGACGTTTGGAAAAAGCATTTCCGTCCCATTCACCTTGGCGCGATTGTCGTTGTGCCCGAATGGATTGAATATACGCCTGAAAAGGGAGAACACGTTGTGCTGCTCGATTCCAACATGGCTTTTGGCACGGGGGAACATGAAACGACGTCTATGTGTGTGGAATTGATGCAAGATTATATCACGCCTGCTTCGGTTTGCATTGACGTGGGCTGTGGCAGCGGTATTTTGGGGATTTCTGCCATTAAATTGGGAGCGGCAAAGGCTTATCTCACAGATATCGACCCAATTGCTGTGGAAAGTTCGTTGCATAACAGCGAGCTTAACGGCGTTGCGGATAAAACAATCGTTGCACATTCGAATTTGCTTGATGACGCCGATATCCAAGGGGATGTGATGATGGCGAATATTACGGGCGAAGTGTTGAAAATGCTCGCGCCGTCTATCCCGAAGAATTTAAAAAAGAACGGAGTATTGATATTGAGCGGTATCATCGAAAGCCGTTTGGAGATGGTGAAGGCGGCGTATGAAGCCGTTGGAATGCAGGTTGTTTTTGAGAAGAGAAAGGGGGAATGGTTTGCCCTCGTATTAAAGCATAGAGATTAAAAGGAGTATACCATGTCTGCGTTGAAACGTTTTTTTGTGGATAAAGTTGAAGAAATAACTATCCTCGAGGGGGAGGAGTTTGAGCATGCAAAAAACGTTTTGCGTATTGGTGTGGGGACGGAAATTATTCTCTTGGATAATAGCGGTAAGGAATACACCGCTGTTGTGTCGCAGGTGGAAAAGAAGCGTATGCTGCTGAATATTGTTCGCGAGGAAGTGGGCGAACGGGAAGCGGACGTGGACGTGTGCTTGCTTTTCGGGTATTTAAAAAATGCCGATAAAAATGAATTTATCGTGCAAAAAGCCGTGGAGCTTGGCGTTAAGAAAATCGGTGTGTTTTCTTCGGGGTTTTCCTCTGCCTATATGAACGCAAACAAATTAGAACGCTTGAATAAGGTGGCGAAAGAGGCGGCAAAGCAGTGCTTGCGCTCGATTGCGCCCGAAGTGGTGTATTTTGATACGCTTGATAAGGCGCTTGTTTTTGCGGAAAACTATTCCAATAAATTATTTGCTTGTGAATTTGCTACGGAAAGTAGGTGCGATGTGGCGGCTTTGAAAGGGGATACGGCAATCGTCATTGGCAGCGAGGGCGGTTTTTCCCGAGAAGAAGAGGGATTGGCTGTGGCAAAAGGTTATACATCCGTAACGCTTGGGAAACGAATTTTACGCGCTGAGACAGCGGCGGTCGCGTTGACGAGCGTCGTCATGTTTTCTTTGGGGGAACTTCGATGAAGGCAGTGGTATATACGCTCGGGTGTAAGGTAAATGACGTTGAAAGCGGCTCTATCATTCGTGGGTTGGAAGAGATGGGCTACACCGTTTCCCGTGAGATGGAAGAGGCGGATTTGTATATTATCAATACGTGTGCGGTGACGGCGGAAGCAGAGCGAAAAAGCCGTCAAACGGTGGGCAAAGCAATTAAGTGCAATCCATCGGCGCGCGTGATTATTTGTGGCTGTGCTTCGGAAAAATCGCCAATGGATTTTTTGCAAAAGGGGCATACCGTGTACGCGGTGACGGGTGCGCAACGCAAAAATAAGGTGCTTGAAATCGTGCGGGCGGGTTTTGAAAAAGAACCGCTGGGGATGCAGCTTGAACAGGCAAAAACGTATGAAGAAATGCCGTTGCCTGAATGTTTAAAAACGAGGAATTTCGTTAAAATCCAAGACGGCTGTAATCGATTTTGTGCCTATTGTGTGATACCGTATTTGCGCGGTCGCAGCCGTTCCAGATCGTTGAAGAGTGCCGCGGTGGAAATTCTCAACAGTGATGCGCAAGAAACGGTGGTGACGGGGATAGATATTTCTGAATATAAGGACGAAAAGGGCCGTGATTTGACGGCGTTGATGCTGGCGATTAAAGACGCGGAAACGCGAATAAGGCTTGGCTCGATTGAG
>SVHQ01000063.1 GCA_015055785.1 Clostridiales bacterium
CATTTGCCATTCTTCCGTCTCTTTTGTTCCGTCGAAATTTTCCGCAATCCCAAACACTTTTGGATTTTGATAAAAATCCCCCGCCTTATAACTGAAATAATTCCAAGCTATTATTTCATAAGGCTCATAGGGTCCGTCCGCCGTAATATTTTCAAGCGTTACATTCTTAATCTTGCCGATCTCCCTACCCGCAGGTCCGCGCATACGTCGCCCAACGTGAATAAACAAAGGCGCGTTGACGTTGGTCATTTTAACGTTCTTAATATGTACGCCGTCTATCACCGCCCCATCTACGCTCTCAATCGCAATCCCCGTGATACGCGTTTGACGGATATCAATATTCTCAATGACAATATCCTCAAAGCCGCCGTTCGTTTCCGTACCGAATTTAACGGCGCAGCAACGGCTCTTTAATCTACAGTTCCATACGTGAATGTTTTTACAAATATCCAAACGATTGAGCGTATAAGACGATTTAAAAACAATGGCGTCGTCCCCTGCTTCTACGTCACAATCATGAATACGCACGTTTTTGGAATTATCAGGCGAGATACCATCGATATACACGCGCATTTTTATACCAAAAACGTCCACGTTTTCGCAACCAGCAAAATAGATTGTTAAATCCGTTGCATTATTGATTTCAAGATTTGAAATTTCGATATTTTTACAGTTTTTAAGCGCGATACATTTTGCCCCACGATGCTTGATTGCAGCTCCCCGAACACCGTCTTCATCCCATACCGAACGCATATCAATTTTACCGCCGCCCGTTATTTTGACGTTTTCGCAATCAAGCCCAACAAACATTGACGGATGGTAATAAGTGTGCGAAGAATCTTGATAAATGGGATAATCCACCTTTTCTTCCTGCGCATAGTCATAATAGCTTTCCGCGCCTAAAATTTCTGTTTCCTCAGGAATTTCAATCGTGACGTTAGATTTGAGGAAAACCGTACTCAACGCATACCTGCCCCTATCAAATTGTACGATTCCCCCACCTTTTGCATGGCAGGCGTCCACCGCTTTTTGTACTGCTTCCGTACATAAAGTTTCTCCATCGGCAACCGCGCCAAACTCCGCAATTTTATATTTTTTCATAGCTGTTTTATAATCTCTTTATTCAAATTTTATTCTTTTACTTCAATAAAAATCGCATCGCCGCAATGCATTTTTTCTACAAATTTTCCGTTGACAAGCTTTCTTTCTACCTGTTTACCTCTGATGTAGAACGTAGCAGATTCTCCAAAATCCCCCAAATCAATCTCCACGTTGGTCGCACGTTTTCCGTATAAAAGCTCATCAATCGTATTGCCTACGTTTTCTACCATAAACAATCGATTTTTACCGTCTTTAAGCTCGGTTACGAGCACGGGGCTTTTTGCCGTATTGATGGAAATAGGGCAGCCTGTATGTTCAAAAATATTCTTCGTATGAGCAAAATCATGCTTTGTTTTTCTTTCAGGGAAGAAAAAGTAAGCTTCTTCAAAGTTATATTTTATCAACGTTTCCTCAAACGCCAAGATTTCGTGAACAATCCGTTTTGTATAATAATACAGCTTTGTTCTTGTTCCATCCAAATTAACAAACGCTGCTCCGTCAATCCCATCGCTTCTTACAACGTCGATAAAACGTTTATGTTGCTTTGTAAAATATGTAAAAAAGGAAAATTCTTTACAGCCGAACCCCATTGCCAAGTTCATCTGCCAATACATATCTTTTTCCGTCATTCTCCGCCAAGCAACCCCACCATGAAGCTTTCCATCGTAAATTGCTGCACCTTCTTGCGAAAAAGATTGCATTACCAAACGAAGCTCCAACCCCAGTTCTTTGCATTTTTTGGCAATAATCTGATAAACTGGAAAGGTATATTCGCTAATCTCATTATTTCTTCGAAAAGCATACTCATCCGTCATCAAATAATTTATCCCGCTTTCTTTCGCAAAATAATCAAGATACTTAGCATAATCAACATACATATCTGATGGATTATTTGCTAACAGTTGCGGAGCACATAAATTTAAAAGATTGCATTGAAGTTCCATTGTAGGAAACAACTTTTTAATCACACGATAAACGTGAGCATACTCTTTTAAGTATTCCCATTTCGGTTCGTCTAAAAGTTGTAAGCCATAGAATCCAGAATAGTTTCGATACGCCTCTGTACAAAAACGAATAAACGTTTCCAACTCTTCTTCCGTTCGAAATTTACCATCCTCGCCAACCAAAACTTTTTCTTTACAAAGTGCCTTCAAACGTCCATCACTGACAATAATCTTATCAATCCCAGCTTTATAAGCCGCATCCATACATTTCTTACAGTTGGAGCTTGAAAAATCTTCACCATTATATTCGTTTTCATGTTGCAAAAGAGCAATATTAAATCCTACGGCTTTATATTCCTTAAATCGTTTCACCGTGCGAAAATCTTCGCCCAAGGTATATGTTTCTACCCCGTCCATATAATATTTCCCGGAAGTGGGATTATTGTATCCATAAAAATCAAAATGTTTTCTCATAATAAAGAACCTTTTTCCTATATAATAATATCATTTTTCCCAATTTGCAATTTTCTGGTTGTACCTTTATATATAAAATTCGCTTCCATATTTTCAGGAATATAAATCACAAACCTTGTTCCATTCTCCAAGCAATCAATCGAAACAGAAATTCTTCCGCTTGCCGTTTGCAAACTCCCTGAAATTTTTTTCAGCGCATTCACTGCCAATGGCTTAATTTCTACTTTTTGATAAGCAACGCTATTTGCAACCTGCCGTATCCCTAATAAGTAACTGAAAAAATACTCTACAACCGATCCAAACATTGGATGATTATAGCTTCGTGCATTCCGCCAACTTTCATAAAGCGTAGTTGCACCTCGTTTTTTCCAAGACGCGTATGAACATTCTTTTTCCGAAGTAAGCATTTTATAGGCCACCTCTTGATAACCGTATTCCATTAGCATCTCAATAAGATATTTCGTCGCGAATATTCCCGTATCAAACTCACAAAGATGGTTATATCGCTTCGCAAGATTTTCTACAGTTCTACAATCGCCAAGTCCTACTTTTAGAGCAATCGCATTTGCGCCTTGGTCGTTTTCACAATAATCTCCAGTTTCAGCATTATAAAATCTTGCATTTATATTTTCCGATAATTCTATTATACGTTTTTCATAATCCAAAGCATCCTCTGAATTGCCAAGTACTTCCGCAATTTTAATCATCTGCTTTAACGCCAAAATATAAAAGCAAGTATTGACAAACTCTGGAGGCAACAATCCATTTCTTCCTCTTGGAGACTCCCAATCGCCTAAAAACCAACCCTCACGACTTTTTTCGACTACCCCATTAAGAGAGGAATCCTGCATAAATCGTAAATATTTTTTCATTTTGGGGTAAAATTCTATTAATATTTCTTTATCCCCATAAGCCTTATAATACGCATAAGGAACAGAGATAATTGCTATGCTCCATCCGCCCGGTCCACCACCACAGCCAATAAAACAAGGTGCTGTATAATGCACAAATCCTGTTTTTGAATCTTGACAATCTACAATATCTTGAATCCATTTTCTATATATCTTCTTACTATCAAACAGCATCATGCCTAAATCCGCAAGAAGTTGTCCATCGCCCGTGTAACCTTTCCGTTCTATCTGCGGACAATCCGTAGGCAATCCGCATTGATAATTTTGAAGCTGCGAATTTATATACGCATCATAAATCCAATTTAATAATGGTGAGTCACTGTGAAATTCAGACGTATTTTTTACGTCTGCGTGAACAACGGCGCATACCTCGCATGAAATCGTCCCTTTGGTTGCCCACACTTTAAAATAACGGAATCCATGCCACGTAAAACGTAAATTATGAATTTTTCTCCCATCTGATACAAAGGAAGTGTTTTGATTATAGGAATGAAATTCATTCAATTCTCCATTCTCATCAAGCTCCTCGGAATAGACACAAAAAATACTATCGCCTTCCTGCACGTTTTCACTTTTAAGAATAGGAAATCCCGTTATATTTTCGCCAACGTCATAAATTGCGTATTCATCAGTACATTTAATGCATTTCGCTTGAACATATCGTATGATTTTATTTGCAGGACAATCATTAAGACGAAATTCAGATTCGTTAGGAATTTGAGCAATACACACCTTATTCCAATCCGAATCGTCATAATCCGTTTCAGAAAAATTGAGAATTTCTTTGCGTTCATCTTGGCTTTCGTGAAAAACCCCAGCTTCTATTAAAAAGCTTTCTTGCCAACGACAATCTTCCCCTGACAATATCTCCCGTTTTTCGCCATCCTCAAATTCAATTTTTATACGAAAGCAAACCTTAGTTGCACCATAATTTCGAAAAGTGCCATGCTTATCTTCCCCTGAACGATACCAACCGCCCGAAACTATGATACCTATGACGTTTTTGCTCTTTTGAAGTAAATTTTTAATATCAAATCTGTTATACAAAATCGTATAACTAATATCATCGTTAAAAAAGGGATCATCGGCGCAACAGGCAGGCAAATCTTCGGGATATTGTTTGTTATATTGTGTATAAGGAAATAAATATAAATCTTCTGTTAATTTTTTTCCGTTAATATACAATTCACTAAACCCCAAAACACTAACGAATAATTCTGCTCGCTTTACAGGCTTATCCAAATGAAAACTTTTTCTTATGTATGGAAACTGATAATTATTTGTCGCCGATACGTACTTGGCTTTTCCAAAAACATCAATAAACTTCATAAAATTCCCTAGTAAACTTTAGTTCTTATATGGCATTATAAAAATGCCTTGGCCAGTTGGAAGATGGAAGGAAATCTTTCCGTTCTTTACTTCTCTTTCTTCAACCTTTTTTCCATTGTATACTTGCACCATATCAAAACCGTCAATATACAGCGTGATTTTAATTTCCGTAATATATAACGGATCCGTAGCGTTCATCACGTAATATCCGCGCTGACGATTTTCTTTATCGTATTGCTCGGTTATAAGCGCAGCCCCGTCACCCTCTACCGCAATTTCTCGTACATCCGTAAGCTCGTACTGTGTGAGCCGTGTCATGTATTCATCATTCCAATCATACTCGCCATTCAATATATAAGTAGACGCGGTATATTCAAAATTCATCAAAGCTTTTGCATTAAACTGCATTTCTTTATGAATATCTTTTATCCAATAATAGAGTTCGTTCGGATCGCCTACTCGATTGACAATATGCGCTTTTTCATCGGGCAATACAGAAGAATTGACTGTTGGATAATATGTATAATACGAATGATTTTTTACCCCGAATGCCATACCGATATTGGTCTGCCAATACATATCCGTTTTTGTAGAAGCTCTTCTTGAATAGCCATTTTGCGTTTGATATACATGGCCGAATTCCATACCTGTTTTTTCACAAAACTCGGCAACAAGCTGTGCGTTGTCCATATGCTCTTTTAGAACGTAATAATCTACATCTTTACTTTCGGGATCAAGCAACGGATAACTGTCGTATTGTACGTATTGACAATACTTCCCCAACTTTTCATAATACGCTTCAAGATATTGCGTATAATAACCTCTTACTTCATCCACCGATGGCATAGGATAGTTTTTCACAAGTGTATTATCAGGCAAAACGTACTTTCCGTATTTTTCGTTTGCCTCTTCCGTGTATCTCATTACTGCGCGCGGATCATAGCTCATTGGATTGAGATTCATATTACACCACGCTCTGGGTGCAACCGCTTGTACCGCCTTATATACTTCGCTCATCGCATCAAACTGTGTATAATAGGGTTCATCAACAAGCGATACGCCATAAAAGGCAGGATGCTCCAACACGCCAGCCAAAACGTCTTTAACGTATAAATTCAGTTCCGCTTGCGTATCAAAGGTATTTTTGCCGTCACCCTTTCCCTCGCCCACTATCAAAGACGTATGCGAAGAAGAAAGCGCATGCAATCTCCCTACAAAAACGATACATTTTAAACCCTGTTCTTGTGCTCTATCCATCACGAGCTTTGTAGCACTTTTCAAAAAGTCGTTTTTAGATGTACCGTTATAGGTGAACGTCCAATCTATAAATAACACGTTAAATCCACCGTCCGCGTATAATTTTGTACGCTCTGGTGTTTGCCGAGTACCATCTTCAAAATAATATTTTTGTCCTGCAACCTGATACCAGTCGTCGCAAGTTGCGCCATACGACCATAGCGTATATCTTTTGTGACTGTGGGAATAATCTGGCGCATTCGACTTTATTTCGTTCTCTGTTACACAACCTGTTAAAGCGGTAAGACTCATAATTATTACCGATAACAAGGCACCAAAAGTTTTTTTCATTTTCATATTTCACCATTTTCCTCTCCGTCGGCAGACGTTATCTGCCGACGGAGATTGCAAATTTCTTAATAAGGAATGATAAACACTCCCTCACCCGTTGAAAGATGTACTGAAAGCTTTCCATCTTTTACTTTCTTATTCGTTATCGTTTTACCGTTATATATCTGCACGTTATTATATTTGTTAATTTCCAGCGTTACTTTAATATCCGTTGCCTTTGCCGGCGCAGTGGCATTCATTACATAGTATCCTCTTTTATTGTTTGCTTTGTCATACTGTTCCGTTGTAAGAATGATACCTGCTGAATCTAACGTCACTTTTTTTATATCTGTGAGTTCTTGACTCTTTACCCCCGCCAAAAAACTCTTATTACCAGGTATCGGTGCTTTAACAGCATAATCCAATGCCTGATATTCAAAATTCATTAAAGCCTTTGCGTTGAATTGCATTTCTTCGTGCATATCTTTCAACCAATAATAACGCTCTAACGGTTTGCCTTCACGATTAACAATAAACGCATTTAAATCTGGAGGTGCCGTGGCAAGATTTACCGTAGGATAATATGTATAATACGAATAATCCTTAATACCCATAGCCATACCGATATTCAATTGCCAAAGCATATCCGTTTCCGTGGTTGCCACTCTTACCAGCTCGGCATCGTAAGCACAAGTTTGGAAAACCTTTCCAAACTTCATTCCCTTTTCCTTACAATACTCCGCAACGATTTGCGCGTTTTGTAAATGATAGGATAAGATTGCCCCATCTTTCAAAATGGGATAATCGTCATACTGTAAATATCCGCAATATTGTCCAATTTCTTGATAATAAGCGTCCAAATATTTCTTATATGCAGATACAACCCCAATAGAGCTACCTTCTTCGCAATACATAAATTCTAATCCTTCATACATAGGATTAATATTCATATTACACCATGCCCCAGGTGCTGCTTTTTGTACTGCACGGTATACCTGCCCGATTGCTTTCAGCATTTTATAATTTGGTTCATCACGAAGGGATACGCCATAAAAAGCAGGATGCTCGATAATAGGCGCTAAATAATCCGCCACATACTTTTCAAGCGCAGCTTCCGAAGCAAAGAATTTGACCCCATCCGCTTTCTCCGCATTAATAAGAGATTCTTCCGTTGCAGAAAGTCTATGAAGATCGGATGCAAAAACAAATGCTTTCATCCCCGTTTCGTATGCGTAATCCAACACCGTTTTTACCTTGCTATTTGCGAAGTTTGACGGTCCCTGATAAGGAAATGTCCAATCCACGAACAGCACGTTAAATCCAGCGTCAGCGCAAAGCTGTGTATTTTCGAGTGTTTGCCGAGTACCGTCTTGGAAATAATATCTCTCGCCATTCACTTGATACCAATCGTCACAAGTTTGACTATACGCCCAAAAGGTATATTCTTTTTTGCTTGACGAATAATCGGGCGCCGTTCCCTCTTGCATCTTCCCGCAAGCAGAAAAAATTGAACATATTGAAAGCAAAGCCGCCGTTAAAATCGTAACGATTTTCTTCGTCTTTTTCATAATCGTTCTCCTGTATTTTCTATTTGACTACGGCAAACGTTTTGTTGCCGTAGTCAAATATTCTTTTATATTATTCAATCGAAAGTGCCGTCTTCAAATCAGCCTTATACGCATATTTTTCAGAAAGACCGTTAATAAGCTCTGCAAGCGTTGCTTTGGGTGCTTCGTAAGAGAAGCTAACGCTGTCAGGATTGTTGTCAAGACCCTTAGATTGAATATTGCCGTACAATACCACGTATTGTCCGTCCGTACGGAACGAATAACCTGCACAGTTAGCGTCCGTAGGAACAACGCTACCTACCAACGTTGCTTTTCCATCGCTAATTTCAAACAAATAGAACGTAATCTTCGCACGAACGTCACTCGTTCCAGCGTTTTCATAACCGATAATTTGGATATATTCTTTATCAGCAGCAAAATTTTTCAAGCCTGCATTCTTACCCGAACCAAGGTTTGCTCTATCGCTCTTGCTCGTCTTCGTCGTTTGGAATACCTGCAAATATTCTGCATTATACTCGCTCGAGTTGGTAATCAATGTACCTGCGTTCATGCCGTTATAGCTTGTATTTTCTGCCGTCCAAGTTCCCAAGCCGCCTACCTTAGCGTTCATCGAGTAGTTGGGTGCGTTTTTGCCCGTGAATTGGGTTATAATCCAAACGTTGCCACCTTTCGTGCCCATATCAAAGGATACGTATTGATTCGTCGTACCTTCCGCCGTAACGCCA
>SVHQ01000064.1 GCA_015055785.1 Clostridiales bacterium
GCAATTCCATGGTCGGATAGCTCATTTGCGCCAAAATACCGCTGTCCTCAAATTCCACCATCGAATGGATAATACTTTCCGGCTGCACAATGGTATGTATTTTAGAGAGCGGCGCATCATATAGCCTCTTGGCTTCTATCACCTCAAAACCTTTATTTAACAAGGTCGCACTATCAATCGTAATTTTCGCGCCCATCTGCCACGTGGGATGTTTCAACGCAGACATGGGTGTCACCTTTTCCAATTCTTCGGGGGTATATCCATAAAACGGGCCGCCGCTCGCCGTGATAATCAACCTCTTAAACGGCGCATTCAAACGGAAATTCAAAGCTTGCCAAAGTGCGGAATGTTCACTATCCACAGGCATAATTTCCACGCCCGTTTCTCGCGCTTTGCCCATCACCAATTCACCGCCGCAAACCAGCGTTTCCTTATTCGCAAGAGCAATATTCTTTTTCAATTGCAACGCACGCAAACTGTATTTCAAGCCGGCAAAACCGGTCGCCGCGACAAAAGCGATATCCCCATAGCACACCGCTTCTTCCGCCGCTTGTTCGCCATAGCCAAATCGCACGCCCTCGGGAATTAAGTGTTGTATGCTTTTCCCCACTTCCGCGTTCGCCAAAGCGGCGTACTTGGGCATGAATTCGCAAACTTGCGCTAAAAATACGTCCGCTGATGCATTGGCAACAATGCTTTCGATTTTAAATTTATCCGCGTGCCGACGCACCACCGAGCAGACCTGCCGTCCAATCGAGCCCGTCGAGCCTATCAAAGAAATCGTTTTCATCTTGTTTACCTTTATAAAATTATGCTTTTACACGATAATATAAATCAAAAGGAATAAAATATACGTGATTAAGGAAACAAATAACATACCGTCAATACGGTCTAATATTCCGCCGTGGCCGGGCATAATTTTACCCATATCCTTTAATCCAACTTTACGTTTGATGCAGCTTTCCACCAAATCTCCAAATTCGCACACCGCCGAGGAAATCAAGCCTATAAATAAATATATCGGCAACCAAATATGCATATCGGTCATCGCGCCCGCACCACCCGCTGCGCCGTACACAAAATACAAAATTAAAGCTCCGAGCATACCACCCACCAAGCCACCTATGCCGCCTATCACTGTCTTGTTCGGACTGAGCACGGGCGCTAATTTTTTCGGGAAATATTTTCTTAAAAATCTGCCGAATATATAGGCAATTCCGTCTGCGCAGGGTGAAATAACGAACACAAATAAAATAAATAATCTGGAATCAAAGCCTATTTTCACCAACGCCGCAGGGGGATTCAAGTGATTACCAAGCACAAACACGCTCAAAAGCAAAGTTGGATATACAGCAGCCAACAAGGCAAGCCCGATATTTTCCAAGCTCGTTTCCTCATGTTCCGCCACCAACAGCGACAATAGTGCCACCGACAAGCCTAAAACACAAAAACAGCTTGCTTGCAACCCAGCACCGAAAAAATATTCACTCAGCGCACAAGCAGGAATACAAATTGCCGTAAAAATATATACGATGGTACGTTCTTTTTTAGTTGTACGCTGTTGCACCGCGCGTAGCATTTCAAACGTGCCGATCCATGCAAACACATACAGCATGACGTCCATGCAAAAATCACCATACGGGTGCGGCAAAAGCACCTTCATAAAATAGAACGCAAGAAGAATTGCGATATAAACACTACCAGAGATTAAACGTATTCTCATGATTTTTTAAAATCCTATTTTTTGTCAAATTTCTTTATAGTTTTGATATAAAAAACGTAAGGGCGGAAACGTTGAAAAACACACTCAACGCATACCTGCCCCCTTCGTTTTATAATTGTTCGTCTGTTTTCCCAAAACGGCGGGTACGCCGCGAAAATTCTAAAATCGCTTTGTCGAGGTCGTCATCAGAAAATTCAGGAAACATTTTATCGGAAAAATACAATTCTGCATACGCCGCTTGGTATAATAAAAAGTTGGAAAGCCGCACTTCCTTGCCCGTGCGAATAATCAAATCGGGGTCGGGTTGGTCGTGCGTATAAAGAAGCTGTGCAAGGCTTTCTTCCGTCACTTTTACGCCGCGTTCCACCGCCAAATTCACCGCACGCACCAATTCATCGCGCGCACCATAGCAAACGGCAACGTTGATGCCCTTGCCCTCAAATTTCGCCGTTTCTGCTTCCGCTTCCTTTAAAATCTGTTGCAAATCCTCTGGCAATAAGGATATATCGCCAATCGCACGAAGACGCACGCCCTTGGCGCACACTCTCGTCAAATAGGGTTTGAAATGCTTACGGAACAAATCAAACAATCCGTCCAATTCCTCTTTCGGGCGTTTCAGATTTTCTGTGGAAAGCGCATAAACGGTGATATAATCCACACCCAGCTCAAACGCGCGCTCCATAAGCCCAATCATGCGTTCCATACCCTGTTTATGACCATACGAACGAGGCATCATACGTTTTTTCGCCCAACGCCCGTTTCCGTCCATAATAATGGCGATATGTTTGGGAATATCCACACCCTGCAATATCGTGTTCGTTGCCATAATTTATACAGTGAGGAGTTCCTTTTCTTTCGCCGCGATTACTTCTTCCACTTTCGACATGAAACCGCTAATCATCTTTTCAACGTCTGCTTCGCAAAGAGAAGCTTCATCTTCGGAAAGCTCTTTCGCCGTCTTCATCTTTTTAATGATGTCCATAGCTTCACGGCGATGGTTACGAACAGCAACTTTCGTTTCTTCGCCCATCTTTTTCGCCTGTTTTACGAGTTCACGACGGCGTTCTTCCGTCATATCGGGGAACACCAAACGAATTACGTTACCGTCGTTAGAGGGATTCAAACCGATATTCGATTGCAAAATTGCCTTTTCTACTGCTTTCAAAAGGGATTTATCCCAAAGGCTGATTTGCAAACATTTTGCATCCAAAGCCGATACGTTACCAAGCTCGATTAATTTACTCATACCGCCGTAAGCTTCTACTTCTAAACGATCGAGAATGTGGGGATTTGCTCTACCCGTACGGATTGCGCCATAGTCTCTTTCCAATGCGATTCTGGTGTTTTCGCACTTTTCTTCCAATTCCATCATCATTTCTTCAATTCTTTCGTTTTCAATCATTTTTTATTCTCCTTTCCACTGAATTTTATTCGTATATTCTTTTGTGTTTCCAATGAAACGTTTTTATTGCACCGCTTTTACACAGTGATAATCGTACCCAAATCCTCTTCGCCGCACACCGCGCGAACAATAGAATTTTCCTCGTTCAAACCAAAAGCCAACGTGGGCACGTTATTTTCCATACACATCGTCGCTGCTGTGAAATCGATTACTTTCAAACCGCGATTGATGATATCAGCGTATTTCAAGCTCTCGTATTTTTTCGCAAAGGGGTTGGTTTTCGGGTCGGAATCATAGATGCCGTCCACGTTCTTCGCCATCAACAAAATATCCGCATCAATTTCGCAAGCACGGAGCGCCGCCGCCGTATCCGTCGAACAATAAGGGTTACCCGTACCGCAAGCAAAAATCACGATTCTGCCCATTTCAAAGTGCCGAAGCGCTTTACGTAAAATAAAAGGCTCCGCCAAGGATACCATATCCAGTGCCGTCTGCACACGTACAGGCACGCCGCGCTGTTCGATAGCGTCCATCATCGCAAGCGAGTTCATCACCGTTGCAAGCATACCCATATGGTCTGCAGTAGTTCTGTCCATATTCGTGCCTTGTCTGCCGCGCCAGAAGTTACCGCCGCCGATTACGAGGCCTACTTGCACGCCCATATTATGAATCTGCACAATTTGCTCCACCACAGGTGCAATCACGTCGTGATTCAAACCAAAACGTTGGTCGCCTGCAAGGGCTTCGCCTGAAAGTTTCAACAACACTCTTTTGTATTTTGGCTGCATGGATTTTTCTCCTTTCCTGCCGTCTTTCTCGCAACACGTGCTTCTCAAAAAAAGACCGCATTAATTCATTTTATCTATTATACCATACTTTTTCAAAGAATGCTATACTATTTACAAAAAAAGTCAGTGAAAATGTAGAAAATTTTTCTTCCTCAGACCTTGCGAGCGAATGTAATGAGCGCGGCAATCCCCCACCCTCCGTCATTGCGAGCGAATGTAATGAGCGTGGCAATCCCCCATTTTATAGAAAATAGCCCAACTCACTTCCGTCCGTTCGCAATAACGCAAAAATTTCCACATAAGAAAAAAGGAAGCATACGCCCCTTCTTCTTCAAAAGATATTGACGAAAATTTTCCCACGCTTATAGGCATAATCATAGGCTATCTTAGCTCCGCCCCAATTACGTCGCACCGCTGTCACAACAAAATCCACTTTATCCACCAAAGCCTTGTTTGTTTGAATAATCGCACACCTGGGTGGCACATTTTGCTCCAAAAGATATACAGAATCGTCATATTTTCTCGCCAACACCTGCCCTTTCTTCGGCATATAGGAAAGCACCAACGTATTTTTTATATAGGGATAACTTCTCTTTAATTTTAAAAGGATATCCGAACAAATACCGTCGAATGCACCTCTACCGCCTGTGTAAAACTGCGTCACGTTATATTTTTCTATTAAAATGATAATAATACTTTCAATATCGTCTTCATACGCACGATAGTCTATATCTGCATGACCAAAAAACGCACAAGATTTCATTTTTTCACCACATAATTCTTTATTAAAGGAATTATACACCGTTTTGTGATGTACGTCAATACTTTTACATCATTTTGTGATATTTTTTGGTTATGGAAATTGCTAAGAAAATAGGAAACAACTTAAAAGAGGCAAGGAAATTTAAAGGTTTTACGCAAAGGGAAGTGGCTGAAAGAATGAAAATGACCCAACAGCAATACAGCCGTTTTGAAAATGGAGTGTTTGAATTAAACTACCAACAAATTCTTACGCTTTGCCAACTTTTTGAAATCACCCCCAACGAATTGTTCGACCTTGAATAATTTTTATGAAAACGAAAATTGCTGAAAATATAAAATTTTATAGAAAACAACTCGGCTAACACAAGAGGAGCTCGCCGCTCATTTGCACGGCAAAAAAAGTTTGATTTCTAATTATGAAAATGGACACAGCACGCCCGATATTTACACACTGTGCAAGCTTGCTACAATTTTTGACGTTACTTTAGACGAACTCGTTGAATTTGAAGAAGAATAGATACACTATGCGATTAAAACTTTTACGGGAACAAAAGAATATTTCCCAACTAAGATTGGCGATGGATTTAGACTTAACACAAAACACCATCAGCCGATATGAAACGGGAGAACGGGAAGCCGATTACGCAACTTTAATTCGCCTCGCCGATTATTTCAACGTTTCCATAGATTATCTTTTAGAACGCACCGACAATCCAAAAATGAATAAATAAACCCACCATTCAACGCATACATGGTGGACTTGTTTTTATTTTACACCTTTGGTGTTGATGCCTACGGCATAAAATAGCGCAACCCATCGGTTGCTTATCTTGGGGCTTCTTTTGCGAGGGTTTCCCCCTCAACCTCCCACCAAAGGCAATGCCTTTGGAGTCCAATATAAAAATGTAAATGAGTAAAAAATACCGCGCAAGGAGCATTCCCTACGCGGTTTTGTTTTTCTTTTCTAACGAAAGATTAGTTCTTCATTGCGGCAACTTGCTTAGCAACTTCTTCGCTCAAATCTTCGCTCTTCTTTTCGATGCCTTCGCCCATTACAAAGAAAGCAAACTTGTTGATTTTCGTGCTTGCGCCGTTCAACAATTCACAAATCTTCTTGGAGTCATCTTTAATGAATGCTTGTTCAACAAGGCAGTTTTCTTCGTAGAACTTCTTGATCCTACCCATAACCATCTTTTCAGCGATCGCTTCGGGCTTGCCTTCGTTCATAGCCTGCTGTTTAAGCACTTCTTTTTCTCTTTCGATCGTGTCTGCAGAAACTTCTTCTTTCGTAAGATATGCAGGCTTCGTGAAAGCGATTTGCAACGTTACGTCGTGTGCAACTTCCTTAGCTGCTTCCGTAGCGTCCCCTGCCATGTCAAGCATAACACCAAGCTTACCACCAAGGTGGATATAGCTTTCAAGGAAACCTTCCGTCGTGTATTTAACAAATCTTCTGATTGCAATCTTTTCGCCGATGATAGCCGTCTTACCTTTAAGGTATTCTTCAACGGTTGCGTCGCCAAGCTTGCAAGCAAGCAATGCGTCCAAATCAGCAGGATCGTTTGCGATGATAACTTTTGCAGCTTCCGTAGCGATTTCAGAGAACTGAGGGTTCTTTGCAACGAAGTCGGATTCGCAGTTGATTTCGATCAAAACGCCCGTCTTGCCTTCGATATAGCAAGCTACGATACCTTCCGCAGCGATACGGGAAGCTTTCTTTTCTGCCTTTGCAATACCTCTTTCTCTCAAAAGGTCAGCAGCTTTGTTCATGTCGCCGTCAGCGTCCGTCAATGCCTTTTTGCAATCCATAACGCCTGCGCCGGTCTTTTCACGGAGCGCCATTACGTCTTTAGCGGTAAATGCCATAATTCTTTTTCTCCTTATTTCTTTATTATATAGTATTTGGATAATTTCCGTTTTTATAATTTTGCGCCCTGCTTCTTCGCCGAGCGCAAAACTTTATTTCAATAAATTTACGCGTTTTCTTCCGCTGCAACTACTTCTTCGATGGAAGCAGGTGCTTCTTCTACAGGATCTTCTTCAACGGGAGCTGCTGCAACAAGTGCTTCTGCGCCTTGGTTAGCTTCGATAACTGCGTTAGCCATTACGGAAGAAATCAACTTGATTGCGCGGATAGCGTCATCGTTACCAGGGATAACGTAATCGATTTCATCGGGATCACAGTTCGTGTCGGTGATAGCAACAATCTTGATACCAAGCTTCTTAGCTTCTTTGATTGCGATGTCTTCATTATGAGGGTCAACAACGAACATAACGCCGGGCATACCCTTCATCGTCTTGATACCGCCAAGGTTAGCCTGCAATTTGCCCATTTCTTTCTTCAAAAGCATAACTTCTTTCTTGGGCAACAAATCGAAATCGCCGTTTGCTTCCATAGCTTCGAGCTTTTCCAATCTTTCAACACGGCTTCTCATCGTCTTGAAGTTGGTCAAGCAGCCGCCAAGCCATCTGCTGTTTACATAGTACATACCGCAACGTTCTGCTTCTTCTTTGATTGCGTCCTGCGCTTGCTTCTTCGTACCAACGAAAAGAACGCTCTTGCCTTCTTTAACGCTTTCGCAAACGAACGTGTACGCTTCTTCGATGAGCTGTGCGGTGAGCTGCAAGTCGATGATGTGAATATCATTTCTTGCTGCGAAGATGTACTTCTTCATTTTGGGATTCCACTTTCTCGTCTGATGACCGAAGTGAACGCCTGCTTCTAAGAGCTGCTTCATAGTAATAACTGCCATAATTCAAACCTCCGTTTTACCTCCTCGCCTTGCGTTGGCTCGCAATGACGTCCGCATTGAAAGATTTTACGGACACGGATTGCGCACAATGAGCGAGTGTGAATTTTCAGCCTTACTATTTTATCACAATACCCTTTTCAACGCAACTCATTTTACATTGTTTTTTAGTGTTTTTTAGGAAATTTTTGTAAAAAGTTTTTAATTTTCGCCCAAAACCTTGCTTTTTCACCCCCTCTATGCTATAATATGTGGCGTGCGCGCGTATAATTTAGTGCACTTGCAAAAAATAAGCTAATGGGGTTCGTTATGTTAAAAGCTTTGTGGACAAAATTAAAAGAAGCTACCGTCTCGGTTGCGCCCGTGGCGGCAATCGTTTTGTTGTTGAATTGCACGCCGCTTGTTAATTTTTCCACAATAGAAACGGTGATTTTTGCTTGCTCGGCGCTTGCGTTAATCCTCGGTATGTCCCTTTTCAACCTCGGTGCAGACATCGCTATGACGCCCATGGGCGAACAAATCGGTTCGGGCCTTTCCAAATCGGGAAAATCTACCCTGCTTCTCGTTATCTGTTTCGTGATGGGGGTGTTCATCACTGTTGCTGAACCCGATCTTTCCGTTTTAGCCACCCAAGTGCAAGACGTCATCGGCAGTAGCATGACGCTCATTCTTACGATTGGCGTAGGCGTGGGTATTTTCCTCGTCCTCTCCATCTTAAAAATCGTTTTCCGTGTATCCCTTTCGTGGATGCTCACCTTCTTTTATA
Organism: Clostridiales bacterium; assembly: GCA_015055785.1. The sequence goes on from SVHQ01000064.1 coordinate 8,192, forward strand.
TGTTACTTTTCGCCTTGGTATCCCTCGTAATCGTACAGGGTAACGAGAGTTTTCTTCCCCTCGCATTCGACTCGGGCGGGGTAACGACGGGCCCGATTACAGTGCCTTTTATCATGGCACTCGGCGTCGGCGTATCCGCCGCACTCGGCGATAAACGCAACCGTGAAAACAGCTTCGGCTTCATCGCACTTTGTTCTATCGGCCCTATTTTGGCGGTTATGTTTCTTGGGATTTTCGCCAGCGGAGAAGTGCAATACACACTCCCCGATTATTCAATGGACGCACACCTGGGTGCCGCATTTTTTGAAAAATTATA
>SVHQ01000065.1 GCA_015055785.1 Clostridiales bacterium
CAGAGCAAGCATCTTTGAATATTGAAAATTATCGATATGAAATGGGCAAAGGCGCAATTGCGGATTTTGAAAGTAAAACCTATTTATTAGGTAATCGTCGTTTGCTTGGCGATATTCAACCCAAAATTAGCCTTGAAATAGAAGAAAAGTATTCCAAAGAAGGGAAAACGGTTGTCTTTTTAGCGACGCAAAAAGAAATTCTTGCCGTATTTATTATTGCAGACACCTTAAAAGAAGAAAGCCGCGAAGCAATTGCAAATTTAAAAGCGAAAAATATTCGTTTAGGTATGCTTACTGGAGATAATGAAAACGTTGCAAAAGCAATCGCAAAAGAGGTTGGCATAGACGATTATTTCGCTGAAGCTTTGCCAGAGGATAAGGTGGGGGCTGTAAAAAGAGTGCGCTCTGTCGGTGGTTTTGTTGCCATGGTGGGCGATGGAATTAACGATAGTCCGGCGTTAAAAGAAGCGGACGTTGGTATTGCAATGGGGAATGGTACGGACGTTGCAATTGATAGTGCAGACGTGGTGCTTTCGCGCGGCGATTTGCGATTGGTGGCTACCATGGTCGAGTTGAGCAAAGAAACTGTACGAAATATCAAACAAAATTTGTTTTGGGCATTTTTCTATAATTGCATTGCAATTCCTATTGCAGCAGGTGTTTTTGCTTTTGCGGATATCACGCTAAATCCAATGATTGCAGCGGCGTGTATGAGCCTTAGTTCGCTCTTTGTTGTGACTAATGCGCTTCGTTTAACAAAATTTGGAAATAAAAAGGAAAAGAAAACTTCAATAGAGGAAAATATAAACATGAAAAAGACTTTAAAAATTGAGGGAATGATGTGTCAACACTGTGTTGCACACGTTACAAAAGCTTTGCAAACCGTGGATGGTGTTTTATCTGTAGAGGTTAATTTGAAAAAGAAAACGGCTGTTGTTGAATTATCCAAGGCAGTAGAAGACGAGGTTTTTGTTTCTGCAATTACTGAAGCTGGCTATGAGGTTAAAAAAATATCTTAATATTTGTTAAAAATTCTATCAAATTGACAAAATAAATAATTTTACAACAAAATAAAACAGAAAATGTTATATGCGGTATGTTATCATATTTCCAATAAAACATATTTGGAGGTATTAATATGTCGCAAATGTTATTGTTGGATAAACGCACGCAAGGTCTTATCGAGGATTATGTTCCGCAGGGGGATATTCTGGAGGGAATTGTGTGCTTTTTTTCTGTTTTTGCGGATTATACAAGAGTGAAAATTTTATCGGCGCTTGCCATCAGCGAATTGTGCGTTACCGATTTATCAAGAATATTGGATATTAATCAAACTACCATATCCCATCAATTACGTTTTTTACGCGGTGCAGGCATTGTAAAATGCTGTCGGCAGGGAAAAATTGTCTTTTACAGTCTAACAGATGACTCTATTAACGATATAATTTTAAAAGGAATTGAGTTTTTAGGCTGTTAAACGGATAAATTTCCTTTATTTCCTTGCAAATTTGCGCAATTTAGTATATAATAATATTATGGGTTTATATGGATAAAAAACTTTTCATATTCCATGTATACGTAGATTGCGTTGCAGTTGTCTATAGAAACTCTATGCGGTATGCTATGAATGAATTAAAGGAAAAATTAAATTTGCTTCCTGAAAATCCAGGGGTTTACGTTATGCTGGATAAGGATGGGATAGTCATTTACGTTGGTAAGGCGCGCGTTTTAAAAAATCGTGTACGCCAATATTTTCATTCAAGCGCAAAGCCTGAAAAAGTGGCGGCGATGGTAGAACATATTGCCGATTTTTATTACATTATCACGCAATCAGAAATTGACGCGCTTGCACTTGAAAATAACTTAATCAAGAAATATAAACCTAAATACAATATTCTTTTAAAAGATGATAAAACGTATCCATATATTAAGGTTCACACTAAAGAAGAATTTCCGCGGGTTTCTATCACGCGAAAGATTAAAAAAGACGGAAAATATTTCGGTCCGTTCATGGGAGGGGTCCGTTGCGGAGATATTTTAGATATTATCGGTTCAGTGTATAATGTGCGCACGTGTACGACTACTATCGGCGCAAATCCGAAAAAACCTTGCTTAGCCTATCATTTAGGGCGATGTTTAGCTCCTTGCGCACATATTTGTGAAAAAGCCGAATATGCAGAGCGCATCAAGGCGGTATTGTCCTTTTTGGATGGTAATTACGAATCAACGGAAGAGATTTTAAAAGAAAAGATGTTGCGTTTTGCGGAGAATGAAGAATTTGAGCTTGCCATGGAATACCGTGAAAAACTCAACATGCTTTCGAAACTTAAATTAAAACGTATCACTTCTTTAAATAGAGCCTTAAATGCGGATATTATTGCTTTGCGGACGAATTATATTTATTCCGCGGTCAACGTATTGGTAACACGCAGCGGAATCATGCAAGGAAGCACGAATTTTGCCTTGGAGGACGGTTCATTTAGCGAAGCGGACGCATTAACAGCATTTATCATTCAATATTATACAAACCATGAAATTCCCGATGAAATTATAACGGAAGACTATTGTGAAAAGACATTAATAGAAGATTATTTTAAAGAAAAATTTGATAAAAAAGTAGAAGTTATTTTAGCAAAACAAGGCGTTAAGAAACAACTTCTCACTATGGCGCAAAATAATGCAACCGATTATTTGAATAAGTCTATCGATAAAATAAAGCATAAGGATGATATGACCAAAAATGCTTGCTTGCGCTTAAAAGAAATTTTAGGCTTAAAGAAGTATCCCAAGCGTATGGAATGTTATGATATATCCAATATCAGCGGTGTGGATAAAGTGGGGTCTATGGTCGTATTTATCGATGGAGAAGCGGATAAAAGCAGTTATCGGCGTTTTAAAATCAAAACGGTGGAAGGGGCAAACGATTATGCCTCGCATCAGGAAATGATGAGAAGGCGATTATCTAAATTCGGAACAAGTGAAGAAGAGCGTTTTCCTAAACCTGATTTAATTATTATCGATGGCGGAAAAGGACAACTTTCTGCAATTAAAGAAGTTTTCAATGAAATGGGTATTGAGGATATTGAACTGATTTCCTTGGCGGAACGTGAAGAGGAAATATTTACTTTGTTTTCGGAAGAAAGCATTCAAATCGATCATAGGGATTATGCATTAAAAATGTTGCAAAGGATCCGTGACGAGGCGCACCGTTTTGCCATCACCTATTTTAGAAGCTTGCATTCCAAGAGAAATCTTGCGTCTGTGTTGCAGGAAATTGAAGGGATAGGAAAGAAAAAACGTATGGCGTTGATGGATAAATTTGGTACGATTGATAAAATCATGAGCGCAAGTATTGAAGAATTATGCCAAACGGAAGGCATTGGCGAAGAACTGGCTAAAAAAATTTACACTTACTTTAAGGAACAAATATAAAATGCAAAAGATAAACTATCCTTTAATCGTTTCCGATTTTGACGGAACACTTGTGAATGAGGACGGCACAATATCTGAAAGTAACAAAAAAGCGATTGCCGAGTATGTTACAGCAGGCGGAAAGTTTGCGATTTCCACGGGGCGTATGCCTTCGGGGATTTTGTCACGTGCAAAGGAATTGGGCTTGAAAGGGGCGGTCAGCTGTTGTCAAGGTGCAATAATAATGGATATTGAAAGCGATGAAGTGCTTTCTGAGGGGCGTATTCCCTTGGAAACAACCATTAAAATTTGTCAAAAACTTGAAGAAATGAATTTGCATTTTCATGTTTACGACTTGTGGGATTTTTACGTCAATATGGACGATGAAGCCTTGAAAATGTATGAACGCGCAGTAAAAAGCAAAGGAAACGTCGTAACCGATATGCCTCTTTCTCAATTTGTAAAAGAAAAAGGACTTTGTTCTTATAAAATTCTTGCTATGGTGCATCCAAAAGATAATCAACGGATTTTGCAAGCACTTGCAAAAGAAAATTTTGAAGGCTGTGAAGTGACGAAAAGTGCGGAATATTTAGTGGAAGTTGTCAATAAAAAGTATTCAAAAGGTACAGCAGTGGAGTTTTTAGCCAAACATTACGGAATACCTTTAGAAAAGACAATTGCCGTGGGCGATCAATGGAATGATTTACCGATGATAGAAAAAGCAGGGCTTGGGGTTGCCGTACAAAACGCAGACAAACGCTTGAAAGAAAAAGCGAAATATATATGTCAAAACACGAACGAACAAGGCGCTGTTAGAGAAACGATTGAAAAATTTGGTTTTAGTAAGGAGAAGTAAACTATGAACGTTCAAACAACACAAAGCGTTATGTTGGATAAATTTGCGTCCGACTTAAATTTAGAAATTGTTTATACAGGGCGCGGCGTTGTTTCGCTTGCGAGCATGAGCGTAGAACGTCCTGGTTTACAGCTTGCAGGTAATTTTTTTAATTATTTCGATTCACGCCGTATTATTGTGCTTGGATTATCGGAATATGAATATTTGCGCACGTTTTCTTCTGAGGCACGCAAGGAAAAAATAAAACAACTCTTTTTACATGGCGATGAATTGCCCTGTATTATTCTAAGCCGTGATTTGCCTGCGTTGCCCGAACTCGTGGAAACAGTAAAAGAATTTACTTGCCCCTTGTTTAGAAGTCCCAAAATTACGACCGACTTGATGAGTGATTTGTATATTTATCTCAATCGCTTGCTTGCACCATCATTGAGTGAACACGGCGTTTTAATGGAAGTATTTGGTGTGGGTATTTTGCTTACGGGTAAAAGCGGCGTAGGAAAAAGCGAAACGGCAATGGAATTGATTAAACGCGGTCATCGATTGATTGCAGACGATAACGTAATTATCAAAGAAATCGCAAACGAATTATACGGTACAGCACCCGATATCATTCGCTATTTCATGGAACTCCGCGGAATCGGTATTATCAACGTTAAAAGTATGTATGGTTCAGGCTCTGTTTTGGACGAAAAGAAGATACAATTAATTATACAGTTAGAAAATTGGCAACAAGGAAAAGAGTATGATAGAGTCGGAGATGAAATGTCCACTGGTTCCTATTTTGGTATCAAAGTGCCAAAACTCACCATTCCTGTTACACCTGGGCGTAATTTGGCGATTTTGATTGAAGTTGCTGCCCGTAATTTCCGTTTGAAGAGCATGGGCTACGACGCTTCGGAAGAACTTATTACACGTAGCATTGGTAGATAAAAAAAGGAATAATATGTTAGAAATTCTCGCGCCTGCAGGCAGTTTTGAATGTGCGCTTGCAGGGATTAACAATGGTGCAAACGCTATATATTTAGGATTGGCGTCCTCATTTTCTGCTCGTCAAGGGGCTGAAAATTTTGATGAAACAGCTTTTCGTGATATTTTACGAAGAGCGCATTTGTGCGGTGTAAAAGTATATGTAGCGTTGAATACTTTGGTGAAAGCGGGGACTCATGAATTTGAAAATTTTCTAAAAGATGCTTTGTTTGCATGGAATGAAGGGGCTGACGCTTTGATATTACAAGACGTGTTCCTTGGAAAACTTCTTCATGAGGTATATCCTGAAATCGTTTTACATTTGAGTACACAAGCAGGTGTTTGCAATGTGGAAGGTGCTAAATTTGCCAAGGAATGCGGTTTTACGCGCGTGATTTTAGCAAGAGAAACGCCACTTTTAGAGATAGGAAAAATAGCGCAAATTCTTGAAACGGAAGTGTTTGTTCAAGGAGCGCTGTGTACGTGCTTTTCTGGACAATGTTATTTTTCCTCTTTTGCAGGCGGTAATAGCGGCAATCGTGGCAGATGTAAACAACCTTGCCGTAAATTATATTCCTATAATCGAAAAGGTTATGAGGATAAGGCTTATGCGCTTTCATTGTCCGATTTAAGCGTCGGAGAAAATATACAAAAATTAATTGAATGCGGCGTGGTATCCTTTAAAATTGAAGGCAGAATGAGAAGAGCGGAATACGTTGCTGCTGCTGTGCGCTATTATCGTAGCCTTTTAGAGGAAACGGAGGGGGCATGTACGGCTTTATCCAATTTAAAGCGCACGTACAATCGCGGAAATTACACCAAAGGTCTTGCGTTTGGGCAGGACAAGCGATTTTTATCCACAGCAATACAAGGTCACTTGGGTGAAAAAGTAGGTGTTGTAAAAGTGATAAATGCTAAATATTTTGTTGAAAGCATTTTAAAACCTGAAAAGGGTGACGCTTTTAAAATTTTGAGAGAAGGGAAAGAAGTAGGCGGTGCTTTCTATGCAAAAACGGAAACGCGCGGTTTTGTTATCACTTCAAAAATACGTCTTAAAAATGGTGATGCTGTATTTATCACGACCGATAACGCCTTAAATAAGCGTTTATCATCCCATGAATACAAACGAAAGGTTGGGATTGAATTATTTTTTACAGAAGGTGAAAAAGCGGTTGCTTTATGGAATGGAAAGAGCATTGAAAGCGATAATTGTTTGCAAACAGCACAAAAATGTTCGTTGACAAAAGAGGAGATATATAATTCTTTTATGAAAACGGACGGTTTGCCAATTGCGGTTGACGTGTCAACGCTTACATTAAACGGGAATATTTTTATTCCTAAATCGGAGTTGAATGCTTTTAGAAGAAAGGTATTTTCAACAATCGTAGACGAGTTTACCAATACAAACCGCACACCGTTGTCTATCGAAATGCTGCTCTCTAACAAGGATAAGTGGATAACGGATAGACAAGAAAAAATAAGCAATGGTAAAACGGCAGTGTTGGCGGAGGATTTTCAAGACGTACAAACAGATGTTGCTATTTATAAATGGAATAATTTATCACAGCTTCCGCCGGAAAACTTTATAAAGGGTAATTTTGAAAAATATATTTATTATCCTGCATTTTTGACGGGTGATGACATAGAAAAAATAGCCGAATACTGCGAGAAATATCATTTGAATGGTATTTACGCGGACAATTATGGCGGTATGACCTTTGCAAAAGAACACAACGTAAAAGTTTTTGCAGGGACAGGCTTTAATATCACCAACGAATACACGTTGAATATCCTTTTATCTTATCCTTATTTGTCCTATTTTGCCATATCCAAAGAGCTTAACGAGCGAGAATGTCAGGCTTTGTCAGACAAGAGAGGGTTTGTTTTAGCCTTTGGTGATATCAAAATTATGGATCTTTGCTATTGTCCTTTCGAAAAGACGTGCAAAAACTGCGATAAACGGCCTATTTATCAATTGACGGACGAAAGCGGCAGAGTTTTTCCTGTTCGAAGATATCAAGACGTGCACGGTGCGTGTAGATTTGAAGTGTTTAACTGTGCATCACTTATAGGTCTTGGAATAAAAGGCGTAGGGAAATTGATAGATTTAACACTTGTTGAGAATAGAGCGGCAGCGATTGCCGCGCAGGATAAGGAAGAAGAACAGAAAAACATATTTAAAAATTATACGTCTGGGCATTTTAAACGAGGCGTTTTATAAGAGAATTACAAGATGAATACACGAGCTATTGAAAAAACCGAATTAAATAAGATTTTATCTAACGTAGCGGAATACGCTGTATTGGATACAAGTAAAACGTCTTTGACAAATTTTAAGCCGTTTGAAAATCTTTCAGAAGTGAAGAAGAGTTTAGAAAAAACAGCGGAATGCGTAACGTTATTGTTCACGCATGGCGTTGGGAAAATAGAGTATTTTTCATCCCTTTCTGATGAGATTGGACGTGCTAAAAAGGGTTCTACACTTTCGTGCGGTGAATTGTTGACGTTAGGTGGAGTATTGCGTTCGGTTCGAATTACATATACGGGGATATCCTCGATAAATGACGAAGAGATTAAATTGATGAAGCAGCTTGCCGATAATTTATATTTCGATCAGAATTTAGAAGATGATATTACGACAAAAATTTTAAACGACACCGAATTAAGCGATTATGCCAGCGATAAACTTTATACGATTCGCCGAGAAATCCGAATGTTAAATGAACGTATTCGCGTTCGTCTTTCCGAATATTTAACGGGTGAAGAAGGTAAGTATTTGCAAGATGCAATCGTCACCATGCGTGATAATCGTTACGTTTTGCCCGTTCGTGCAGAATATAAACGTAATATTAAAGGTTTTATTCACGATCGTTCGGCAAGCGGTGCAACTTTCTTTATCGAACCAGAAGAAGTTCTTGAAATGAATAACGAGCTTCGTTCTTTGGCAATTGACGAAAAAGAGGAAGTGGAGCGTATTTTAAGTGAACTTTCACGCCGAATTGGCTTGCTTGCTGATGAATTGATTTTGGATTTGGAAGTTTTACAAGAAATCGACGAATACTATGCGCGTGCAGAATATGCCTATAAACATTCGGCTATAAAACCACAAATCAATGATGAGGGAATTATATCGATTGATCAAGGCAGACATCCATTAATCGACCGTAAAAAAGTCGTTCCCGTTAGCTTGTCCTTAGGGAAAGATTATCGGTTTTTATTAATCAGCGGTCCAAACACGGGCGGTAAGACGGTTA
>SVHQ01000066.1 GCA_015055785.1 Clostridiales bacterium
ATAATAGCCACATGCTGATTCACTCTTGCGGGCAGTATATGTTTAGGTACTATACAAGAACGAGCAACCGAAGCCCCTGTTATGTTAACAAAAACATCATTTTCTTCTATTGTAACATTATCAAGTTGATTTGCTTGTTCATCTGTAATATGTGCCAAGTCTTTATACTCAAACCGACCATCATGTACATTCATACTGCGAATGAGAGTAATGCCTTCATCTTGATAACTTTCTTTGCCTCCTTTGGGGGTAGCTCCAGAGCCGATCTTACTGGTGACATTTTTCAATAATGAAGTTTTCCAAGACATTGAGTTCTTAACAGGATCGCCAAACATCTCGATAAATCGGGATTTTATGAGCAAATTAAGTTTTTCAAGTTGCGTTTTGCGTTTTTCTATCAATCCGCTTACTTTATCAAGTTTCTCAACGATTTTTTCTTGTTCTTCAACGGACGGTAAGGGGATAATTGCATCAGTAAGATTGCCGAGTTTGATGTATTTTATTACTCCACCTATAGATTGTTCTCGCAAAGTTTCCACATATTTATCCAAAAAAGAATACAAATAGGGAACGGTTAATATTTCTTTATCTTTGCTTTCGATAATATAGGTACGCTGATATGCATCAAATTTTCCGTTATAATACTTAACATTCAAATCGCCGTTACCTGCTACTAAAACACATTCGCAATCGTAGCTATAAGTGTCTATTTTTAATGGCGTAACCGAACAAGTAAAAAATGGATATTTACCATTTTCGCTTGAAGCATTTGCATCAAGTTTTCCCGTTCGTATTTTTACATATTCACCTAATTTTACTTTTTTCATTTTTTTACCTACTTAAATAATGCAATTAACGATATAATTAAGGCTACAAAACTTACAATCCCTGAAAAAGCAGTAAAAATATAATTTCTATCATCTTCACGCCCTATTTCATTTGCAATTCCTCGTGTAATTAACGCCGACATTAACAACAAAGGAACTGAAATAATATAATTAAATAAAAACCGCGAATTTTCACCTGTACACAACACTACAATAAATGCTATAAAACAAAGAACCCCTAAAATCGCTACGACTAATGCGATAAAATTAAAAAATAATTGCATTATCCCAGCAATTGATGCCGTTAAAATGTTGGAATTCTCCAATTTCTTATTTGTTATAATAAACCAAATCTTACGCCAAAATCCTTTGGGCTGTTCTTTTGCTTTCTTTTCACTGTTGTTAATTTTTTGTGCTAATAATATTATTTCGGCTAATTTTTCATAATCGATTCCTACATTGGTGCTCGTATCTTTCAATTCTTTCTCTTTGCTTATTTTCTTCTTTTGTTGCTTCTTTGCCATTTTATCTCCTTATATATTCATCCCACGTCATATTATAAAATTTCTCACAACAAGCTTCTCTCAATGTTTCTCTAAACATACGCAAGAATTGAAGATGAATTTTACCGCCATGTTTCTCATAAATATATCGCCAGTATTCAAAGGCATTGGAGATATTTTGCAAAAATTCATCAAATATATTATCGTCTTCCGAGCCAAAAATATCTTTTATTTTTTGCTCAACTCTTGTCACGTTAACACTATCTATGGTCTTATATTTTGACCATAATCCATTAAGGTCATGTCCGCGAATTTCTTCTATCGTTTTCCCGTGGTATACCAATAACGATTTAATAAATACTTCACAAGCAAACGCGGAATTAACTATATCTGCAACCGTATGCGTCATAACACCGCATTTTATATTTTGGGGTTCACATTCGCAAAACGTTGCGCAATCCACAAATGCACATGCGTGTTTGAACATACGACAAGCATCAAATGTATTATTTCCCGTCAAAGCATTTCCTCCAATTCGGCAAGCCCTTTCGTGATTTCCATTTCCAGCTCGTTCAGCTCGGCTAAAATTTCCGTAGTGGAAGGGTATTCTTCCGCAACGTATTCTGTCTTTTTATATTTATTGATAGACAAATCATATTCGTTATCTACAATCTCTTGCTTGGGTACGAAAAAGCTTTGCTCAGTGCGTTCACGGCTTTCTTCTGCGCTTAAATTGTGGAATCTTGCGACGATATCGGGGATATCGTTTTCTTTGATAGAGGTGCGTTTATCGTCAAGCGAGAAACCGTCCGCTTTCATATCGTAGAACCAAACCTTGTCCGTACCGCCGTGACTTGTTTTGGTAAATACGAGCACAGCCGTTGAAACCCCTGCATAAGGCTTGAATACACCGCTCGGCATGGAAATCACCGCTTCCAAACGGTTGCCGTCGATAATCTCTTTTCGGATTGCGTTATGTGCCGTCGAAGAGCCGAAAAGTACGCCGTCGGGAACGATAACCGCACACCTGCCCCCAACCTTTAACATTCTCAGCATCAAAGCAAGGAACAAAAGCTCCGTCTTTTTCGTCTTGCAAACTTTGAGCAAATCCGCCGAAACGGTGTCGTAATCAAGGCTTCCCTTAAACGGGGGATTTGCCAAAATCAGCGAGTATTTTTCCTTATCGGGGTTTTGGTCGGAAAGGCTGTCACGGTATTCAATATAGGGGTTGTCCACGCCGTGCGTCATCATGTTCATCGCGCCGATTCTCAGCATCGTTCTATCCATATCATAGCCGTGGAACATACCGTTCATATAATGCGCTTTCTTTTGGCGGTTGAAGAAAATTTCTTCCTTGCGTTTTTCTTTGAGATAATCGCCTGCCGCGACAAGGAAACCGCTCGTACCGCAAGCGGGGTCGCAAATGATTTCGTCCGCTTTGGGGTCCATCATTTCTACCATCATACGGATAATATGGCGAGGGGTGCGGAACTGACCGTTCAAGCCCGATTGCGCGATTTTGGAAAGCAGATATTCATACACGTCGCCACGGATATCGCTGTCCTTGATTTGCGCCATTTGCGCATAGATATCGTCCAAAATGGTGACGATTTTATCAAGCAACAAGGGCGTGGGGATTTTGAAAATCGCGTCGTCCATATACTTGGAATACGCGCTGTCCTTATCGTCGTGGAGATTTTTGATAAACGGGAACACCCATTCCTGCACGGTGGAATACATTTTGCCTGCGGGGAAGTCGTGAAACACCGACCATTTGAGTTGGTTGCCGTCGATTTCTCTATCGCCTACCTTTACTTTGTCGGCAAAGATGCTCTTGTGGGGAAGACCGAGCATAACAGCTTCCTTTGCGCGAAGGTTGTCCGTATCGTCAAGGTCGTGAATAAACATGAGATAGGTGACTTGCTCGATAACGTCAAGAGGGTTGACAAGTCCGCCTGCCGCAAATACGTCCCAAAGTCCGTCGATTCTATTTTTCAATTCGCCTGTAATCATTTGTTAGTTCTCCTTATTGTGATTCCACGTATAAGCGGTGTATCTTCCGCCGCCGATTTTGATAATTTCACCGTTTTTCAGTAGGTCGTTCAAGGCTCTTTGTACCGTGACCTGACTGATGTCGGGGCATTTTTCCATGATTTCCGTTTTTGTTATCCTGCCGAGCGTATCTTTGATGATTTCGCGGATTCGTTCGGGCTTCGACATATTGTTGGTCGCAAGTGTTCTTACTCTCGTAGAGAAATCACGATATGCTGCAAGAATTACGCCGAGGGTGTATTGAACAAAGGGAATATAATCGTTTTTATCTTCATGCCAGCCTATGGAGCTGCGTTGCAGGGCTTCGTAGTAGGTATCTTTCGTTTGTTCAATCAGCTTTTCGATACTGATATATTTCCCTACGATATAACCTGCTCGATATAACAGCAAGAGGGTGAGCAAACGGCCCATTCTGCCGTTCCCATCATTAAAGGGATGGATGCAAAGAAAATCCAAAATGAACATAGGAATGATGAGCAACGGATCGGCATCCGCCTCGCTTTGGATATCGACATAAGCGGAACAAATTTCATCTATCGCCTTTGGCGTCTCCCACGCAGGTACGGGTTGAAAGCGAATAAACTTGTTTCCTTGTTCATCTTCTTCCGCGATAACGTTGTCGGTATTTTTGTAAGTACCGCCAATATTTTTTCCGCTGAATTTATAAAGATCGCGGTGAAGCTGTAATAATATAGAGGGCTTTACAGGGATGAAATCGTGGCTTTCGTGTATGGTAGCAAGCACGTCGCGATAGCCCGCAATTTCCTGCTCGTTTCTTGTTCTTGGCACGGCTTTGTTGGTGACAAGGCTTTTCAAGCGTTCATCTGAAGTGTAAATCCCTTCAATCTTGTTCGAGGCTTCCGTACTCTGTATCTTTGCAATTTCAACAAGTTGCGTCAAAGTATCGGCTTTTGCTTCAATGAATAAGGTTTGCTCGCCTTTATATTCATGTATTTGCGTTAACAAGGAAACGATTTCTGGTGTAAGTAATTTTTGCCATTTGTTATGATAGGTGTAATTCCTCATAAACCCCTCAGTGGATAGTTTTTTAGCTTTCCTATATTATATACCCATTTTTATCTTTTGTCAATACCATTTTGCTCATTTTTTAAAAAATGATTAAATTAAAGCCGCGCTTGATTATAACAAAACGCGATTTTTGCATTATATTGATGTTTGTTGTATCCCTATTATTTTGAATTTTAATATATTTACGATATAATACTCCTCAGGCACAAGCCAAATAAATTTTAAGGAGTTATACCAATGAAACAAACTTACACCAATGAGCAAGTCCGCCAATGCTGCACAGCATATGCAAGCGGACAATCCGTATCCGAGCTTGCAAAAAAGCTCGATATACCCAAAAGCACGATTTATACTTGGATAAAACGTGAACAGCAACACCAGCGAAAAGCTCAGGAAAAATTACCCTTAAAGAGTTATCGACTATTAGAACAAAAAGTCAAACGGTTAGAAAACACTATTGAAATTTTAAAATCTGTTCTTTCCCCTGCCACTCTTCCTCTCCATAAAAAGGTAGAACTAATTGAGCAACTTCAAAAGAAATACAGTCTAAGAATGATTTGCGACGCATTAGGGTTTAACCGCGGTACATATTATTACCGAGTTCTTCGAGATAACCAAACATTGTATGAAAAACGAAAGGAAGAATTAAAACCTCTCATTCAAAAAATATATGATGATAACCATCAAATTTTCGGAGCCGAAAAAATCACCGCTATCTTAAAAGAGCAAGGCGAACCTATTACCGTTCCAACCGTCCGCGCTCTAATGCATGAAATGGGACTTTTAAGTGTCCGACTAACGGCAAAGACTTTGTATGATAGAGAACACAAAAAAACACCGATGAATTTATTAAATCAGCAATTCTACGTTGAACAACCCAACCAAGTATGGGTAAGCGACGTAACACAATTTCGGTTTAATGAAAAGACCTATTACATATGTGCAATCATTGACTTATTCGCCCGATCGGTTATAGCCTATCGTATCGGTATACGAAACAGTACTCAGTTAACGAAAAGCACGTTCAAAGAGGCATACGAAACACGTCAGCCAGAAGGCAGGTTGCTGTTCCATACCGACCGTGGCGCAAACTATCGTTCCAAAGCCTTTTGTTCCTATTTAAGCAGCCTTGGCGTACAACAATCTTTCTCAAGAAGTCATAATCCGTTTGATAACTCGGTAATGGAATCGTTCTTTTCTTCTTTCAAAAGAGAAGAGTTGTATAGAACAAAATACCGTTCAGAATATGAGTTCCGAACGGCTATTGAGAGGTATATTGAATTTTATAATAAACGGAGACCGCATCGAAAAAATAAATACAAGTCTCCCTATCAAAAAGAAGTCGAATTTTTCAGCAAACAAAAGGATTTGAATCAAAAAGAAGATTAGACAAAATGGTTCAAAAGTGAAAAATTTTTCATTTTCGATTTCTATTTTGACCTTTTTAGGTTTTCGGTATCCAAATAAAAATTAAAATTAAAAAACCACTGAAAGCCTTGAAATATAAGGCATAAAAATGAAAGCACCTACTGATTTCCAAACCCGCCCGGTTCAAATTTCAATAGGTGTTTCATTTTGGTGGGCAGAGGTGGATTCGAACCACCGAAGTCGAAGACGTCAGATTTACAGTCTGATCCATTTGGCCGCTCTGGAATCTGCCCATATCGTATTAAATTAATTTGTGGTGGAGCCGGTGATTGGACTCGAACCCACAACCTGCTGATTACAAATCAGCTGCTCTGCCAATTGAGCTACACCGGCAGGTGTTCACCATTACGGTGGTGCCTTGGGGCGGAATTGAACCACCGACAGGCAGATTTTCAGTCTGCTGCTCTACCAACTGAGCTACCAAGGCGTTTATGGCGACCCAGAACGGGCTCGAACCGTCGACCTCCAGCGTGACAGGCTGGCGCTCTAACCAACTGAGCTACTGGGCCATAAATATACGCGCACTCAAACAGTGCTTGTATATAATAATCTATTTTGCAAAATTTGTCAAGCATTTTTTCGCTATTTAAACAATTTTTTTTGAAAAATTTTCTTCTTATTTTATCCGCTTCTTCTTGTGTAAACAAACAATGAATTTTTGAGCATTTTTTGATTTCAATGCGTACATGCCCCCGCCATTTATCATTTTTTATACAATTTCGCCAAGCCCCCTTCTGCCGTTTCTCGATACGGGCGGCGCAAATCTTTCCCCGTTTCATACATGGTTTGTATAACAAGGTCGAAAGAAATCTTTCTGCTCGTGGATAAAAAGTAAGCCAAAGACGATGCATTGATTGCTCGCATTGCAGCAACAGCATTTCTTTCAATGCAAGGAATTTGCACCAAACCGCAAATAGGATCACACGTCAACCCTAAATGATGCTCCATTGCGACCTCTGCAGCATATTCAATTTGTCCTAAACTCATTCCCCTTAATTCACTCAAAGCCGCAGCGGCCATACAACAAGCACTTCCAATTTCCGCTTGGCAACCACATTCGGCGCCCGATATTGACGCATTCGTTTTAATCAAATTTCCAATCAAACCCGCTGTTGCCAACGCGTTGATAATTTCCTCATCACTATACCCCCAACGCTCTTGAGAATATTTTAATACAGCAGGCAGTACGCCGCATGCACCGCACGTAGGCGCGGTGACAATCGTCCCGCCTGCGGCATTTTCCTCGCTTACAGCAAAAGCATACGAACACACGAGCCTATGTTCGCGTGTTTCAGGGCTTTCCTCTGGCGCGCGACCTTCAAATAACATCTTCGCCCTACGTTCAACTTCTAAACCGCCAGGCAGTATTCCCGAAGTATGTATGCCTCGCGATACGGCTTCTTTCATTGTTTCCCATACTTTTTTAAGATAAACACGGAGTTCCTCTCCTTCACAAGCAAAAACATAATCGTATAAACGAATGCATTTCCCCTTGCAATAGGCGCGGATATCCGACAACTTATTCAACGGATAAACTTCCTTGTCCTCTGTTTCCCCTCTTCCCTCAATCTTAATCGCGCCACCGCCTACGCTGTAAACAAGCATTTCAGCCACTTTTGAAGCACCCATGTATGCGTTTAACTGCATTGTATTGGGGTGAGGGCAATCGCTTTCTATATCATATTCAACCGTCACATTCTTTAATACGCTTTCAATCACTCTGCCTGTTCCGTGGCCTTCTCCCGTCTTTGCTAACGAACCGTATAAACGTACTACAAAAGACGTTGCCATTGGATTTTCTTCTAAAAATAATTTACACGCTCGTTCGGGACCAATCGTATGTGATGATGACGGTCCTTTCCCTATTCTATATAATTCTTTTAAAGAGCGCATGTTTTCACCTCTTATTTTCATTTCACTTATATTATACCATATTAGCGCTGATTTGTAAATAAATAGATAAAGATTTTTTTATCATTTTATCTTTTGAAATAATTTCAACGCGTACATGGTATGCCCATTTCATAAAAATAGACACGTCTGCGGAACATTCCACAAACGTGTCTTCTTTTTTGATGTCTAAATTTTAGATTAATTCGATGATAGCCATTTCAGCGTTATCACCGCGACGTTCGCCGAGGAGATAGATTCTCGTGTAGCCGCCACCCTGACCAACTTCTTCTTTACGAGCCGCATATTTCGGTGCGATTTCGTTGAAAAGTTTGTCCATCAAAGGATGCTGAACGTCAGCCGTTCTAGCCTTGTAATCGCTCTTCTTTTCGTTGAACGCTTTGATTTCTTGCAAGTCGTAGGTTTTAGCCATAATCGCACGACGAGCAGCCAATTTCTTAGCTCCGTCTTTTACGTTCGTCACGGTAACTTCCTTGCCCTTGCTATCTTTCTTCGTTACTTCAAATTCAATGTTATCATCATAGGTATTAACCGCTTTGGTGATGAGCTTTTCAACGTAAGGACGAAGCTCTTTTGCCTTTTCAGCGGTAGTTTCAATTTTACCATACCAAAGAAGTTGGGATGCCAAACCTCTCAAGAGGGCATTTCTTTCTTTGGACGTTCTTCCCAATTTTCTGGGCATAATTTTAATCCTCCTGTTGTTTTAATGCGAGACCATACGAATCCAA